>JAEYOM010000209.1 GCA_023411715.1 Bacillota bacterium
TATCCGCACTTGCTGAAACCGCAGTTACGACATATCACGCAGCCGCCTTCATGCTCGACAGGCTTGCCGCACTCGGGACAGTGTGACATATGAAGTGTGTCGGCTATATTGTAGTCAGCCTTATCGCCTTCGTTCAGGATATCCACATCACAGCAGATGCTGTCATACTCGGCGACCCTTCCGGTCGGTCTCGGGATAAAATCCAATTTAGAGTAATCGGCCTTACTGTTCAATTCCTCCTGGCTTGCGACATAAGCGCTGCCGTTACCATTGCCATTGCCATTCTGCAGCTTCAGCACCTTTTCGACAAGTCTGCCGATAGCGTCCGGGCAGGACATTACTTTCAGATCTTTCTGCCTGATGGTGGATGGACATCTGATCCCCTTGAGCTGCTCGACGATCGATTTCGCGTCAATGCCGGAACGCAGCGCAATCGATACAAGACGGCTGGTTGCCTCGGACTGCGACGGGCATCCGCCTGCGCGGCCCGTGTTCGTAAACACCTCGCATATGCCGTTTTCATCGTAATTGACGGTTATATAAAGGTTACCGCAGCCAATCCTTACTTTTTCCGTGAAACCTGTCGTAATATCAGGCCTGGGCCTCGGCGCGATCTTCACGCCGGTAGCTTCAGGGATCGTTTCAGCAACCGCATCCTCAGCCTTGGGAGCTTCCTTCCCTTTGACTTCGCCGATATTAAGGACCTGCATGTCGCGGCTGCCGTCCCTGTAAATGGTCACACCCTTGCAGTAAGACTTATAAGCCTGTATGAATACGTCCCTGACGTCGTCCCTGGTCGCGTCATGCCCGAGATTGACCGTCTTGGAAACCGCATTGTCGGTATATTTCTGGAATGAGGCCTGCATTTTGACATGCCATTCCGGTGAAATATCATGCGCCGTAACAAATACATCCTGAATGTTCGCAGGGATCTCCGGGAAGTCCTTGATCGAGCCCTTCTTTGCGATCCTTCTCATAAGGTCGTCGGAGTAGAAGCCTGCCTCGGTAGAAACACCCTTAAATAAAGGATTGACTTCGATAAGCTCGTCGTTATCCATGACATTTCTGATATAGGAAATGGCGAATAACGGTTCGATGCCGCTCGAGCAGCCTGCTATAATACTAAGGGTTCCCGTAGGCGCGATCGTTGTCGTAGTTGCATTGCGGACTTTGACTCCAAGATCCTTATATATGCTCTTTTCAAAGAACGGGAATACGCCTCTTTTCTCCGCAAGCTCTATAGAAGCCCTGCGAGCCTCATCCTGTATGAAATGCATTATTTTCTCAGCCAGATTTATTGCCTTCTGCGAATTATAAGGGATACCGAGCAAGCAGAGCATATCGGACCAGCCCATCACGCCAAGACCGATTTTTCTCGTACCCCTGGTCATTTCGTCTATTTTGGGCAGAGGGTAACGATTTACTTCTATTACGTTGTCCAGGAAGTGTACGGCCTTTTTCACGACCTTCCCGAGCTTGTCGTAGTCGACGTCGGGCTTTCCGTCATTATCCTTTATCATAAGGCTTAGATTTATCGAGCCCAGATTGCAGGCTTCATACGGAAGCAGCGGCTGTTCGCCGCAGGGATTGGTGCTTTCTATTTCACCGAGTTCAGGCGTCACGTTGTCCTTGTTAAGCCTATCGATGAATATTATGCCCGGCTCGCCGTTGTTCCAAGCATTATCTATGATCAAGTCGAATATTTCTCTGGCATTTTCCTGTCTGACCGGCTTCTTTGTCTTAGGGTCGATCAGGTTATATAAAGAGCCTTTTTCAGCTGCTATCATGAATTCTTCCGTGATAGCTACACTGATATTGAAGTTCGTTATATCCTTGTTATCCTGCTTACAGGTAATAAACTCGCGGATATCAGGATGATCTACCCTGAGGATACCCATATTGGCGCCTCTTCGTGTCCCACCCTGTTTAACAGCTTCTGTGGCCGCATTGAAAACCTTCATAAAGCTTATCGGTCCGCTGGCCACACCACCTGTAGAATTGACGGATGCTCCCTTCGGTCTGAGCCTTGAAAAGCTGAAGCCCGTGCCGCCGCCGCTTTTGTGTATCAGAGCGGCATTCTTGATTGTATCGAATATGCCTTCCATTGTATCTTCTATGGGGAGCACAAAACAGGCGCTCAATTGCCCCAATGGACGGCCGGCATTCATTAAAGTCGGTGAGTTTGGCAGAAATTCCAAATTTGCCATCAGATCATAAAACTCTTTTTCGACGGATTTGAGTCCGGAAGCTGTGGTATACGGCGCATCCGCCGCTGCTATCGCCTTTGCCACTCTTTTGAACAAACCTTCGGGGGTCTCGATGAGTTTACCAGTTTCGTCTTTGGCTAGGTACCTCTTTTCAAGGACCTTTACTGCGTTTTCCGATAAGTTCATTTGTACAGCCTCCTTGAATCACTACAATATTTAGTATAGGTAATTTCTCCTGGCACAGTATATTGTATCACTTTTGAAGGCCAAGTCAATAATAAAGCATAAAAAATAAATAGTAATTAGGTCCTATTGCGGAGCCAATAAATATATGCTCAAGCTTGTAAAAAATCATTCCGGAGATTACCGGCTGCCGACAATTCAATTGCGGCTGACCTGCAATTAACAGAATCAATTGAGGGTTGATTGAAATATTAAAAGAAATGGCCTTCCCGAAGAAAAGCCATTTCTATATATTGTGTTATCCGTTCTCCTTTAAAAGCGCACTTTCATCGTATGAATTGCCTGCATCCCATAATATCCACTCTTCATAACCGGCATCGTAAACTGCTTTGATCTGCTGTCTGACCTGCTCTGCTCCATATTGCTGGTACATGCTTTTGGGTCTCAGCCATGATGCGGTAAAGTCCTGCAGGTACGGCCTTACTTTGGCATTATAACCGCTTATCTTTGAAATCCTGTCTTTCCCTTTGACAAGCGAATTGTAAACCACTGCGTAAGGTTCCAGGTCGGGCGCCTTGAACTCCACCTTGTTTACGATCTGCCCATAAGCATAATGCGAGGGATAAACCATCGGTGAAATAAAATCGACATCCTTGCCTACGTGTTCAAGATACTGGCCAATACCCTCGGTATCTGCCGGGCTTTCTAAAATAATCCCGAAAACATCTGCAGATACGGGCACGGTGATCTGTGATTTGGCATATGCGAGGAAATCTCTTATCGCCTGGTACTTCTCCTCAGTAATACCGGAAAAGTCCATGTTCTTTTTCTTGCCGTCGCTAGGGAAGCGTACATAATCGAACTGTATTTCATCAAAGCCTTTTGCAACTGCCTCTTTTGCTATGCTTATGAGATATTCCCAGTTTTCCTTGTTATAAGGGTTCAACCAGGTCAGCTTACTGTTGTCCTTCCAAAGGCCCCCGCCGACGTTTTTGATTGCAAGATCAGATCTTTTCAAGGAATATACGGGATCCTTGAACGCCACAATCCTACCTATCAAGTGGACGTTGTTATCATGGAACGCCTTGATAACTGAATCGGCATCATATTTTTTCTTCCACGCCCCGTTTTCTTTCACCGCAGGAACGTTGGATTCATAGCCGACATAACCGTCGTCGTCCTTTATATCGATAACGTAGGAATTTATCTCCGTATTTTTTGCCAGCTCTACATAATGATCAACCCTTTTTGTGCTGCCCACAGTCCAGCCGGTGAGGTAGAGGGCTTTCACTTTAACAGGCGTCTTTGTAGTGTCTGCAGTCGGTTCCTGCACAGTTCCGGGATTGATTGCGGAACCGGTCGAAACAGCATTGCTTCCGTTTGTATTCGGATTTGATACGGCGCTGCTCTCGTTCGCGTTAGCAACCGGAGCGTTTACATTGCTAATCCCGGCAGCACCCGGCTGTTGAGTATTCTGTTCGTTTGTCTGCTGATTCGCGCTGCCCGGATACAACAGGCTCAGTTTACTGCTGGCGCATCCTGTCACCAGCATCATGCCAATCAGAATAACTGTAATAATACTTGCCGCATGTTTTGTTTTCATTGATAAATGCCCCCCTGGCCATCTTTCGTACTTTAATCCTGCATTTTCTGCTTACTTTTGCATTGTTATTTTATGTACACCCATCTTTTTTATTAGAGGTATATATTAGACTATAAAGTTCCGCCTAAAAAGCCCAAAAAGGTTAAAAATAATTAAATTCTCGACATTATTTTACTAATATCAATTTATATCGGTTGAATATGGCATTTTGAACAATCGAGTAGGAGGCGGTGACTAACCGCCGTCCCCTCACAGCACCGTGCGTACCGTTCGGTACACGGCGCTTTCAATAGTTTACGTGCACAGACTGATATGCACTGGTTAAATCATAAAAGCCAG
>JAEYOM010000210.1 GCA_023411715.1 Bacillota bacterium
ATACACCTTCTTTCAGATTCGTAGTCACCCACGACACCCTTGGCGTTTAGCTATATCCTTCCCACTACCGGGCGGATTCGAGACTTTCACTCGTAAGAACGTGCGCCCGCCGGGCACACATACAAAAGCCGGAGGTTTTGACTCCGACTTTTATCAAACCGTTTTATTTTTTCGAATTCTCCAATGACGCCCGGATAAAGTCACGGAACAGAGGATGCGGCTTATTCGGCCTGGATTTGAATTCCGGATGGAACTGGACCCCTATAAACCACGGATGATTTTTGAGTTCTATGATCTCGACAAGTCTCTGGCTCGGTGACAGGCCTGAAAGAATCATTCCCTTCGATATCATTTCATCCCTGTATTCATTGTTGAATTCATACCTGTGCCTATGGCGCTCATAAATAAGCTCCTCGCTATATATCCCCTGGACACGGCCGTTGTTCATCAGCTTGCACGGGTAAAGCCCAAGCCTCATCGTGCCGCCCATTTCGTCAATATCCTTCTGTTCGGGCATAAGATCAATAACAGGGTATTGGGTCGTTTCGCTGAATTCGGAGCTGTGGGCGGACTTCATGCCGCAAACATTCCGGGCAAATTCTATTACAGCCATCTGCATGCCAAGGCATATTCCGAAATACGGCACCTTATTCTCCCTGGCATACTGGGTTGCAAGGATCTTCCCTTCGATGCCCCTGTCGCCGAATCCTCCAGGTACCAGTATGCCATCGGCATCCTCCAGCTTGCTTTTTACATTGTCGGCATCCACAAACTCTGAATTGACCCATTCCACCTTAACTTCCGCATCGTTGGCAATGCCTCCGTGCTTCAGAGATTCAACGACACTCAGGTATGCGTCATGCAATTCTACATACTTGCCTACGAGAGCTATTTTAACCGACTTGGAGAAACGCCTCTGTTTTTCAACCATTCTGGTCCAATCATCAAGATCGGGTTCGCTGCAGGTCAATCCAAGCCGCTTGCAGACTATATTGGCAAGGCCCTCGCGTTCCAACAGCAGCGGTACTTCATAAAGGATCTCGGCATCCAGGTTCTGTATGACCGAAGAACCTGGCAGATTGCAGAACAAGCCGATCTTGTCCTTCAGATCCTGTGAAAGCTGCTTTTCCGTCCGGCATACTATCACGTCCGGTTGAATACCTATGCTTCTTAGCTCCTTTACACTGTGCTGGGTAGGTTTCGTTTTCAGTTCGCCGTTCATGCCGAGGTATGGAACCAGTGTGACATGGATATACATGACATTTTCCCTGCCGATCTCAGTCGCAACCTGTCTGATGGACTCAAGAAAGGGTAGGCTTTCTATATCTCCGACAGTTCCACCGATTTCGGTTATTACCACGTCAGTGTGGTCGGATTTGCCTACCCTGTAAATTCTATCCTTTATTTCGTTCGTAATGTGCGGTATTACCTGTACGGTGCCTCCCAGAAAGTCACCCTTGCGTTCCTTGCTGATTATCGACCAGTATATCTTGCCGGTGGTGACATTGCTGTTTTTGTTGAGGCTTTCGTCGATGAATCTTTCGTAGTGTCCCAGGTCGAGATCCGTTTCCGCACCGTCGTCCGTTACATACACCTCGCCATGCTGATATGGGCTCATCGTACCGGGATCGACGTTGATATAGGGGTCAAATTTCTGAATGGTTACGTTGAGACCTCTGGCTTTCAGAAGCCTTCCAAGCGATGCAGCAGTAATTCCCTTTCCCAGCCCCGAGACTACACCGCCTGTGACAAATATGTATTTGACAGGCATAGTTCTATCCTCCATTGCTATATTTTATAAAAAAATAATTGCCTATTTAATTATTTCAAATAACTACTAATATATCATCATATCAGAAGGTTCGTTTTATACTCGATATGGAACTTGTAAATGAACGATATGCAATGAAACAAAAACAAACACCTTAACATTTTAAATTTCTAAATATAAGGTGTCAATATCGAATCATTGGTATTGAGTGTAGTTCTGATAAACTAGCAAGCCGATACTGCGCCGCACGCCTTATTGATTAAACAGGTTAACTGCCGCGTTGTATTGTGCATCATATTTTGCAATAATTTTCAGAAGTTCGCCATTCAAAGAAGCCTGCGTCTTTTTATCAAGTATCCCGGTAACTTTGAGTCCCGCCCTCTTCTGGAATTCCTTCAGTATCGCAACCGTTCCGGAATCGAGCGTATTGTCGGGAGAGGCTGTTTTATAACCCATTACCTTCAGCAGCTTTTCTGCATTATAAATATCATCACCCTGTGCGTTTAACCTGGGTTCAACAGTTTCCGTAAGTTTCTCTATGCTGCTGATACTGATACCGTCTATCGGCTTGGGATCTTCTACTTTAATATCCGGCATCAATCCTGCCCCGTCTATCATCCTTCCTTTGGGAGTATAGTAAACGCCAAGCGTCATCTTTGCATAACCGGCTATCTCATCTTCTGAAGGATATATGCCGTTGATCATAAGGTCGTATGCGTTGACCGCCGTAATGTCATCCTGTTCCTTATACTTTTCAAAAGCATCTACTGTCAGCAGCGGTATAAGGCTCTGGAACTTTGCCTTGCCGAAAGTCTTGGTGCCGACCAGTTTTCCGGCGCCCGTATCCTGTATGGCTCCCGAAACTATTTCGGACGCGCTGGCGCTCGCTTCATTGACCAACACGGCAAGCTTGTACTTCGTCTTTTCGAGGTTTGAGTAGTATTCCTGATCGTCATACTTCTCCGATTTATAATCCAACCTGGTTATGAGGCCCTTCGGAACAAAGCAGCGGGCAACCGCAACAGCCTGGTTGACTTCACCGCCGGGATTGTCACGAAGGTCAAGGATTATCCTGGTAATCTTTTTTGCGTCCATTTCGACCAATGCCTTGCTAAGGAATTCTGCCGTGTTTTCGGTGAACATGTCCAGTTTTATGTATCCAATGCCATTTCTTATTTCCGAGGTCACAGGGCTCATCTTTACGATATCGCGCCTGACGCTCTTGTATATGGTTTTACTGAATTGATCGCGCTTTATTCCAAGCTTTACAGCAGTTCCGATTCCGCCCTTTATAAGGGATACGGCTTTGTCAGCCGAGGCTTTGATAAGGCTTACCCCGTCTGCCTCAACTATTTTATCGCCCTGGAGGATGCCGGCCTTCTCGGCAGGAGACGATGGAATAACATTCATAACAAGGATATAATCACCGCTTACCTGCAGTGTTACACCTATTCCGCCGAATGCTCCCGATATGGTATCCATAAAGGTATTCTTTTCATCGTTTGACATATATGCCGTATAATCGTCGAGCGAATCGAACATCCCTTCAACTGCTTTGTTTACCATATCTTTGTCCGAAACTTTGCCCCAGTACTGATCTTTAATCATATCAAGTACGCCGTCAAGATACTGCGCAGTGGTACCGGGCTGCCCTGAAGCGCCTGTTAAGGGCTGCTCTGAAGCGCCTGCTAAAGGCTGCTCTGAAGCGCCAAACACTGGCTGCTCTGAAGCGCCTGCTAAGGGCTGCTCTGAAGCACCAAGCACTGGCTGCCCCAATATCATAAGCACCGTCATGACCAGGCAGATCACAAGGCTGAGTTTGGATTTTGCGGATAATATTTTCACGGTAAGACCCCTTTAAGTTTAATAATCCCATTTTACCATATAAATTATGGAAATTACATTTATTGCTTGATCTTAACCATTATTTAATAATTTACGAAACGCTCGCTGTAATCCTTTCTGATGCCGTTCTGCATGTATTTGATAAGATTGTTGAGCAAAACGGCACTCTCCGCTTTTGTAAGCTTTTTGTTCGGATTCATATTTCCCTTGCTGTCGCTCGGCAGCAGCCCTATTTTGTGAGCAACATACGCGGAGTTCCTGGCATAAGCCGGAATGAGATCATTATCCCTGAAACCGGTCACAGCAACTGGCGCAGGCGCAAGATCCTCAAAACCGAGCGCCTTTATGAAAGACGTTATGGCATCCGCTCTGGTTATAGTGCCATTGGGATCAAACAAATTATTGCCCTTTCCTTCAACAAGTTTCCGGTCAAAAGCACTTTTTATCTGGCTGAAATATATATTGTCAACAGATACGTCATCAAAGGGGGAAACTACCGGAGTATTGACCCTGGTCCTTCTGGGGGTGGATACCGTCCTTACGGCCAGCGCCGGATCCTTCGGCACCTCCTTTGCGATCTGGACCATTGCTGCCGCAAATTCCGCCCTGGTCATATAGTGATCCGGGTTGAAATTCTTTGCGTAGCCCTTGAATACTTCCAGGCCGAACATTACGCGTATTTCATTCTCTGCCCAGTGTCCCCTTATATTGGTAGGGCTCACAGTGGGGAGCCGTTTCTGGGCCGGGAAGGTTTCGATATTCAGACTGTCATTATATGTCAATGTATGTTTTGTAGCGATTCCCTTTGAGTCGAACTCCGGCATAATACTCGAATATTCCAATATGTTGCTGTTCTTGCGGCTCTGAACATAGCTACCGTCAAAACTGATCTGGTCGGGCCGGTTTTTCTGGTATTCTAGCTGTTCGGCCGAAGTCGATGAGATGGAAACCGAAGCAGTTCCTCCCCACGAATCCATCCCGTCCTTTCCTTTTATCTCGCTCGTGATATTATAGTCGAGCGCGAGGCTTTCAGCACTGCCCCAATATTGTTCATAGCCGTAAAAGCTCCCCGTGCATTCGACCGTAACGGTATTGCCGTCTGTCGCTGCGCCGACCGTATATACCTTCCTGCTCCATATGCTGCCTTGATGATAATTTACCGCAGGCCTGGGATCAATAAGGTTCGAACGCGCATATTGAAAATTTCCTATATTTGCAAGGCTATAAGTAACTGATCCTATTTTAACATTTTCACGGGCGGAGGTCAGATTGACCGCCTCCGATATCTGACCGTTCGACTGTGTCGTCGTTGTCGTGTCGAAGACCAGAGTGCGTGAAAGCGTGGCGCTCTTCTCGGAATTCTTAAGCGTGTATGTATAGGTTGTATTTATTTTACTCTGTTTCTGACTCTTTTTTATTGTCATCGTTCCCTTAAAAACGATCGGTTCCCCGCTGATAAACGAGACCTCCTGATAGTCGAGTGTCAATGCTTTTCCCGAAGTCCCGGTCACTTCACCTGACGATACTCCGCCCTCATACCCGCAGATTCCCTCGCGGGCGTAAGCCGCCCCTGGGAAAAGCAGAAGAGTCAAAAGCAACAATATTATCGACATGACTATTTTTTTCATTTGGAAACCCCCAGTATAATGATCACTCCACAAATATGATATACCCGTCTCCGGCCGCCGTATTGTCTTTCTTTAGTACCCTTACATTATCTCCCTTAGCAATTTCCGAAGTGCTTATCACTTTGCCGTTCTTGATGACGACCGTACTCTTCAGGAGGCTAATGTCCACATTTCCGCTGTTGTTCCACATATATGTCGCGGAATCGTATACTCTTGCGCCGCGAAGCGAGATGCTGCCGTCGGATACTGAATATACCGTGCCCTTAATATTTTCTTTGCCATAAGGCGCAGTGCTTATAAGTACGGCGTTGATGCCGTCGGCTACGACGTAGACCGTCCTCTGCAGATAGCTGTCGCTCCCGTAGCCCTTGAAATCGCTGATGTTCAAAACGCCGTCATCGCCCAGCACCCTGGTGTCGAGCGTTATATTAACGGTCTTCGGGGTATTGTTGTACTTCCAGTCCATACCCTGCAATTCGGAGAAGGATTCCAGCGTGAGATCCTTTTCATCGTTGATAGCGCTGATCCTGCCGCGGTAAATAGTCGGGCCGCCGGACAACCGGGTCTCGTCGACCTTTATGACTGAAGCGTAATAGTCCCCGCTCGAATAATCCCTGTTCAATGCAAAATACGCCGCGTCATTGTCGCTCAAGCTGTTTCCCGTCACAAGCCTGCCGTACTTCACAACTATGCTGCCGTCGGAATAGCCGACCTTCCTGTTTTCCCTCGAAAGCATGAAGCTGCCGGAGCCGGATACTGCGTTCACAATGGTATCGCTGACGGTAGGCGCTTGCGTATCGAGACTGTTCCTGTAGGAAAGCACAACCGCTTTTTCTTCTCCGCCGTAGGTCTTTTCAACGGCTATATAAGCCTCATTCGAATACAGCAGCTTGTTTGCATCTTCAATGTCGAGCACCGTATCTCCCGAGTAAATTTTAAAGTTATCGGAAAAAGGTACCACCGTAGAACCCTTTCTTGGCGTATAGTCCCAGCTGCCCTTGCTGAAGACCTGCATGCCCATTACCGTAATCTTGTCCGACATATCGTCTATTTTAACGATCGTTCCTTTATATATATTGCTGATGTAATGTTCGTCACCCTCGATAGTGATTTCCCTAAGGTCGGTCGATTTGCCGTTTTCATTCAGCAGGAGCCTTACACGGTCGCCGTCCTTCAATGCCTTAAGCCCTACAAGGAGCTTGTCCCTTATTACGATAACGCTGTTATTCGCAGTTAACACCTGCTGTGAACCGTCATCATATTCCACTGCTATCTGCGAAGGGAGCTTTGATATAACTTTTCCGTATTTTGTGGTATAGTTGTCCATCGCGCTGACGGACGCTATGTCTCCATCTTCGTCGAGCCTGATCCAGGCTGTATCCCCGGCCAGTATCTTATCTGCTTTGACTGATTTATGGTTCTTTAGTATTTCCGTCTTGTTCTGGTCCACATAATTATAGGTCCTGAGGAGCGGACCGCTGCTGCTTGTTCCTGAACCGTCTTCGTTGTAAATGGTAAGGTATCCGAGATCAGGATTGTTTTCCTCCACGATACCCTTCACGATCTTTCTGGCCTCTGTATTTATACCGAAGTCCACACACTGTATAGCCTTGATCAGATTGTTGCCGTCTACTGTGAGTATCGCGGTCACACCGTCGGTAACACCCGACAGGTCGGATTTGACGCCATTTATTGTAACCGAAGCATTGGGAGCGATCCTGTATGTAGTCATTTCAGTGTTCGACCACTTGAACTGATCTCCCGAAATACTCTTAATATCCGGGTAATTCATTTCGAAAAGTTCCACGACATTTAAAAGCTTGTTCGTACGGTCTATACCATAGACCTGGACCGCGGGATACCTGACATTGTTTACATTTGAAACGGCATTCACGTATTTTACGGTGTTGGAACCGTCGGTTACAAACTGTATCCTGTCCCCCTTCGACAACAGGCTGCTGTTGCCGATCGCCCCATTTTTGTAAACGACCAGTTCCTTCTTCTGCCCGGTCAACGCGGTGCCGGCATTCTCATTCTTTGCCCCCGCAGCCGTGCCGGCACCCGCGGAAGTCACAATGGAAACCAGCTTTCCGTCGGGTTCGGTAACAAGGATATTCTTGCCTGTTATAGTTATATTTCCGGAGTAATCCTTTGTAGAGACGATATCTTTGATTGCGCCGGAACTTTTTGCATATTTAAGAGCTCCCAGGATATAGCTTTCCGCATTTTTGACGATCTGAGCCCCCTGTTCTCTTGTGACCGACTGCTTCGGGTTTATACGCCCGCCACTCCCGGTCATTACGCCGTTTCGCAGCATTGCCTCAAGATAGCCGAACTTGTCTGGATCTGCGCTTCGCCAATCGGAATAATTCAACAGTTCCTGATTTTGACTGGCAGGCTGGATATTCAGGGTTTTCGCCAGCCAGTACAGCATTTCCTGCCTCTGGGCGGGACTGTTCCTCTTGAAACTGTCGGCCGTGAGTGTTTTCTGGTCGGCATTGAATGCGTCCGACAGATTCTGGGCCGTGATCAGACCTTCACTCGCAGCAAGTTGCAGAAATCCGTCGTACAGCACTTCCATCGGATCTGTTTTTTTGTTTGCAGCGGTACGCGTATTGTTTATGGTTATTCCAAGCTGCTGCGCTTCCGCTTCACGGCCTGCAGCCCTGTAAGCCGTTGCTATGGCCTCCGCTTTTGTCATTGCGCTTGTTCTGCCGAACCGGCTGCCGGAACCGTTATAACCCTGGACGACCCCCAGCGCCCCGGCTTCGTATATAGCCTCCGCCGACCAGATGTTTTTGGCGACATCGGTATACTTCATACTGCCAAGGGCCGCCGAAGCCTGCGTATCACCGCTGTAGACAACAGACGGAATTTCGGCCGCCAATACGGTATTCCCCGGGTAAAAGAGCCCTGTACCGGCCACAGCGGCCGCAAGAATTATAGTAAACAGTTTAAACTTCGGAAATGATTTATGAAATGTCAGCAATTCAAACTTCCTTTCTGTTTCAGCTTGCAGTATCCTTTAAATGGGTTCAATGCATGACGGCCCGGATCCAATATCCTGCGGCTGGTGCTTAACCTTTTATATATATCGGCGTTTGTCCGACAGTAGTTTATATCGGTATGTTTCAGTTGTTCGGTTTTAGAAATTATTTTGACGAAGATGATGTGATCGTGCGGTAAGCGAATTTTTATCACATCGGTAATAAGATCAGGCTCAATTGATAAAGCCATTACTAAATTTCGAATTGAAATTTATTGACCTTCGGAGGTGCTTAAGGTTGGACTAGAAGTTACAGAAAAATATGGATTGAAGATGGGATAGGGGAAGGTTTCTACAA
>JAEYOM010000021.1 GCA_023411715.1 Bacillota bacterium
ATGATAAATCTGCGGCGGACGGTTATTTTACAACCTACTGTGTTGTTGTACCCGCTTCCGCAACAATAAAATGTACAAAGGCGTCTGAATCTTCCAATTCATACCTCCTTTGGCCTTTTAACGACATTGCTTTTTCCGACGGTCCCATGTATCCGGAGGTAAAATATTCCTGTCATTACGATGACGCCCTATATGTGCCGTTTACCCAGGGAAGCAGTATTTCCACAGTGATCAATAATGAGTATTCTTTTTCGGGCGGCTCGAACTACAGGTATCATACTGTAAGAATTTTCGTCGTAGACGCTGAAACGCTGGTTCAGTTCGGAGGCCCCAAGCCGGCTAAAAAACCTGCCCCGCCCGCCGACACTGTCTGTGCTGCACCCAGCAAGACGGATTTTGTCGTGAAAGGCAAAGCCAGAGATACGGTAATGGATGCACCGCAACTGGTAACACAAGCGTACACCATAAATCAAACCAACTACTTGCAGCTTCGTGCAATCGCGGTACTGCTTAATAGAACCGCCGCGCAGTTTGACCTGGGCCTGGAAGGTCAGACTGTCGTTATTAAACCCGGCAAGCCATTCAGCGATACGCTTATGGGGCATAAGATACAAAAAACAACGGATGTCCGTTCAAGTACAACAAAGTTCAAGATAAATGACAAAGTCTTTTCATTTGCGGACGCCCGGACGATAGACGGTATTGCCGACTTCATTCAACTGAGCGATTTTGCACGGAAGCTCTCTGGCACGGCATCACAGTTCAATATGTACCGGGACGATGCGACGAAGCAGACAATCATCCAACCCGGCGTGCCTTACACAGGAATGAAATACGAGGCGCCCGTAACCATACTCGAACAAATCATAGGTGACGGGGAGATTTTGCCGGACGGCGATTATTATTTGCAGTTATCCGGAAAGTACATTTTCCCTGTGCCGGGCGGCCAATACTGGCTGGAGCTTCGGGATAAAAGACCGGATAAGCCCTTCAACATCAAGCTGATAAGCAACGGTAAAGACCGAGGGCCGATGTATTCAATCGCTTATGACGGAACCTATATTATGCTGCCGGGGTCCCTTGCAGGAAAGCAGTTAGAATCGACAACAAGCAGCACTCCTCATTATTGGAGAATCAACAGGTATCCCTCTTTCTGCACCATCAGGGATTACAAAAATCAAAAGCTGCTCGTCAACGCCAGCGGAAAGACGAGTGCCGGCAATACTAAAATCATTGGTTCGTCATCTACAGGTTCCGCCCCTGACAACGCAAAAATCGCTTTTTTCACCGAAGCTGTCTCAAACAATTTAAAGACAGTGGTGCATATTCTGTCCTACCCTGTGAAGACCACATACAAGATCGGCGAGGGCTTTGACGCCACTGGACTGAACGCGGCTATAAATGAAGGAGGCGTCGATAAAAACGTCAATGATAAAATCACCTTTTATACCTCGGATAAGGTGGAACTGACACAAGGCCGCCCCTTCACTGCAACCGGAATGAAATCGGTTGAAATACGGTATGAAGGCATGAAATTCGCGGAATACAACATCGCCGTAACAGGAAATTAACCATGATAATGGAGGATTTAGAAATGAAAAAATTACTGGTACTTATGATGGCACTTGCCATGACACTGAGCCTTGCAGCCTGCGGCGGAGATAAAAATCCCACTGCCGCCACTCCTGATACGACACCCTCATCAAGCACCCCGAATACATCGGAATCCATCGACTTCGTTGAATTCACGGGTAACGGACTCTCTTTTGCGCTGCCTGTAGACTTCGAGTATGTTTACACCGATGAAACGACCGGTTCGATGATCTTTGCCAATGCTGAGAAAACCGCGGTCGTTACAGTTGGAGTGAAGACAGAGGATTCAATAACCAGCACGGATATTACCGAGGATGACCTATTGGCTGCGCTTTCGGCGGACGGCGGCCTAAGCGATGCAACGCTTGAAAGCTCCGGCACTGTGGAGCAGGATGGCGGCACCGCTGTTGTCGGTTTTGGTAAAGGGACAATGAAAAATGGAACGGTCATGAATTCTGTGCTTCAGTATTTCTTCCCTGCGGATGGAAGCGGGTACCATGTCATCAGCTACCTCTACGCCGTAGATGCGGGGAGCAGCTTGGATGAGAATATCGAGCTTGTTCTTTCTACTGTAAAATCTGCAAAGGAATAAAAAACGAAAAATGGGTAGACGGACGAAATGTGGTCTGTCCATTAAAAATAAACACGGAGGATTTTATTATGCTGCCAACTTTCATCGCAATTATCGCAATTGTTGCGGTCATTGTTCTATGGGCAATTTCTACGCAGCGCAAACTGGTGGTACTTGATGAGAATATCAGCAATGCCATGAGTCAGATCGGGGTGCAGCTGTCAAGCCGCTTTGATGCTCTGACAGCTCTTTTGGATCTGACAAAAGGGTATGCCAGGCACGAAAGCGAAACACTGATTGAGATAATCAAATCAAGAAGAAGCGTGATTACGGCAATATCCACACCGGATGATGTGCTGCGGCAGGAAGGGGTTATTTCCGAGGCATTGGGCAGGATTGCCATGGTATCGGAGCAATACCCCGAATTAAAGGCAAACCAAAATTATATCAAAACCATGGACGCAGTGCAAACCTATGAAAACATGGTGCGCACCAGCCGACTTATTTACAACGACAGCGTGACCAAGCTGAACCGTGAAATCCGAATGTTTCCGGTCTCCATGATTGCCGGGACCTTAGGCTTCCGGCAAAGAGACTATCTGGAGGAGCAGGCGGCCAAGGCTGATATGCCAAGCATGAAATAAGGTGCTCTATGCGTAAATCAATGAGCGCCCTTATCCTATGCTTCGCCCTGCTGGTTGCATTCCCTCTCCCTGCTTTTGCAGCGAATCAGGTGAATACCATTGATATTCAGGCTGTCATTTACGAGGACGGCTCCATGCACATCACGCAGAGCTGGGAAGGACGCTTTGAAGAAGGAACAGAAAGCTACATTCCCATGAATGCGCCCGATTATCTGACCATCAGTGAGCTAAAGGTCTCTGACCAAAACGGCGGCTATAAGACTGTGTCGGATTGGAACATTGACTGGAGCTTTGAAGAAAAGGCCCAAAAATGCGGTATTCATGATACGGATAATGGTTATGAAATCTGCTTCGGTATCAGCCGGTACGGGCAAAACCGCTATACCATTGAATATAAGCTGGATAACGCGGTAGGCGGTTATAGCGACAGGGACGGCGTAAATTTCCGATTCGTCAATGACGGAATGAATATAACACCCACCGATGTGATAGTTCAAATCCGGCTTGCCGACGGTACGCCCATCACCGATGAAATTGCCGATATATGGGGCTTTGGCTTCGCAGGCAAGGTGGTATTTGAAAATGGAAGTATCATTGCCCGCACAGATGCCCCGATGGATGCCAAAAACCATGTGACGGTACTGCTTGCCATGGATAAGGGAATTCTGTCCCCCTCACGGCAGGAGACGGGGAGCTTTGAAGAATTAAGGGGAAAAGCCTTTGAGGGCAGCGACTACGATGATACCGGGTACACCGGAGAAGAAGTATCCGTATTTGAGGCGACTGTCACGGCACTTCTGTCCATCGGACTTCCCATCGGACTGATTATCTGGATTCGCAAGAGAAAAAAGAAAAGTGCAGAGAAAAAACGGCAAAGGTTCTCCGAGCGGTTCGGGTATTTCCGGGAGCTTCCCAGGCGGTACATACAACCATTTCACCACCTGCCGACGCCATAGTGGAAATTAAGAAATATAAGACACTAATGGAAGACGGCATCATTTCGCAACAGGAGTTTGACGCAAAGAAAAGGCAGCAGCTTGGAATTTGAAGAAAGGCGCCATATACATATGGAAAGGAGGGGTACAGCATGATTTACGCCTGCGAAGACTGCGGCTTTGATTTATGACTAACCAATTTTTCACTCTCTGAATAGAATATAAGTAAAAAAATAAAGAGGTTTGGAGAGTGAGAAAACTTAATCCTCAAAAAGTATTTGTACAATATCGCGATACAATGAAACCGTATGAGCCTGTTATGGACAGAAAATATACTATTACACATTCGGATATAACAGCGGAACTATTTGTATTTGTAGCCCAAAATTATGCTGAAGATCAAATAACAAGTATGCGTGACGAGGTAAGGGTTGTCTGGGAGCAAAATAGAAAGTGGCTTGTTTTAATAAGCTCGGTGGTTGTGGATGGTACCGGTGTAATAGGAAATCCTTATATTAGAAATAATATTTTCTATAACGAAATGCCTACAGCACTTCAAGCCTTACGGCAAGCTGACAGATTCTTGTTTGACAGAGAGCGTAATCTTGACGATACACCGGTATTTATTCACTTTATCTCAAGCAATCCTATCTATGATAAGACATATAATTTTGGACGAATGTAATAATCTCATAGGTTGAACGATAGCTCTTATTAAGCTCAACAAATTCCGCGCCTTCATAAAGCTTACGCAAGTCTCCCAGCGTGTGCAAACGGTTTGGATTAATAAACTGCCCAAAGTCTCCGAGAATTGTTTTCTGACACTGAAATAGGATATTCATCACCGCATATTGAACCGGTATGTAGTCCTGCATTTCGTCGATAACCAGATGGCGAATAACCCGACTCTCCTGCAAGCCCTCAAAAGCGGCGTGAAAATAAATAAATGGGTATACGTCAGACCATTCGAGGGTTTCTTTTGCGGACATCACAAATTTATCGGTCATATTCATCTGCTTATAAAAGTCTTTATAGAGCGCCAGAGTATTCTTCACCTTCAGCATCGTGGTCAGGCTTTTTAAGATAGCCCTGGGCTTTGGCATAGGCTCCTCCATAAAGTTGTCGGTTTCAAAACGGTCATGAATATCCTCCGCGATTATTTGAAGCCGCCGTTTAATCGGGTATTTATGATAAGCGCAGACACCGCCACATTATTTTTTTATAACATTACATTTACAATAAAATAACCACGCTAATTGTATCAAAATTGAAGATGCTATTTTTAATTATAATTGCGATTTTTCTGAAACGTGTGGTAACCGACTTGATGCTTATTTTACAGGATTCTTTGTCGCTGTAAAAGCCTTAGAATATCAATTATTTCTATGTTATTATGTGAACCATATTGCACTCGTTTACATAATGTGTATCACCTACTATTATAAGGAGGTAGATATATGCTTAAAAATCACATCCAAAGAATTTACTATAACGGATTCAGAAGCATCAGCCACATACTACACATGAAAAAGAACAGGTGGCAAGAAGATACAGCTGCTCAAGCAACTGCTCGGGCAGCCGCTCTGGACCCTTCGACCATACCAAAATTTGTAAGCCCACTGATTGTTCCTCCTGTTTATAAGCCGCGCAAAATTTGGTTTAAAGGAAGGAAGATACATTATTATTACGTAGACATTAGTGAGTTCAAGCAGCAAATACTTCCTGAAGGCTTCCCACAAACGATGGTCTGGGGATACGGCGGATTTGTCACTGATCCTCAATGCGGCCGGACGAGATACTTCAGAAGTACGCCGGGTGCAACCTTTGAAGCCGTTAGAGGCACACCTGCCATTGTAAAATGGGTAAACCGGTTGACAGGTCCACACCTGTTTGCCGTAGATCCGACCTTGCATTGGGCAAATCCCAATAATATGGATATGGATCCGCCCAAGCCATGGCCTTCCTTTCCTCCCGGATTCCCTGATGCACAAAAACCGGTCCCCGTTGTGACTCATCTGCACGGGGGTGAACATCCCCCCATTTTCGACGGACATCCTGATGCCTGGTTCACATATAACGGCAAAAAGGGTGGCGCCTATGTAACCTCACTTTACGCCTATCCTAACAAACAGGAGCCTGCCACCCTCTGGTACCATGACCATGCCCTCGGTATTACCCGGCTTAATGTATATGCCGGACTGGCCGGATTTTACCTTCTGCGCAGCCATAAAAACAAAAAGCATCACGGGTCAGATCCTGCAAAGGCTATCCTGCCCTGCGGCAAATATGAGATTCCGATAGTAATACAGGATAGATCGTTCAACACAGACGGCTCCCTGGCGTTTAACAATGTCGGTGTAAATCCGGAAATCCATCCCTACTGGCAGCCTGAATTCTTCGGCAATACGATCATGGTGAACGGAAGGGTGTGGCCGAACCTCGACGTTGAGCCGCGTCAGTATAGATTCAGGTTTTTGAACGGCTCGAATGCCCGCTTTTATAATATGAAGCTTTCAAACGGAATAAAATTCGTACAAATCGGAAGCGACGGAGGGTTTCTAACGCAACCGGTGGAACTTGATTCCATTCTTCTGGCTCCGGCTGAACGGGCTGATGTCCTTGTGGATTTCTCGAATATGGCTCCGGGAACAACTATAACTTTAGCCAATGACGCCAATGCCCCGTTCCCCGACGGAGATCCGCCCGATCCGGATACTGTAGGGAAAATCATGCAGTTTACCGTCCCCGCAAATGTCCCGGCCCCGGTCAAGCCACAAAAACTGCCCGACAAGCTCAACATTATACCTGATCTTATACCGGACTCTCCCCAGAGAATCCTGACTTTGAATGAGGTTCAGGGACCCAACGGACCGGTGATGGTTCTCCTGAACGGGCAAAAATGGGAGGCTGCGATCTCTGAAACCCCAAGGGTCGGATCCACAGAGGAATGGGTAATAGCCAATCTTACAGCTGATTCACATCCGATTCATTTGCATCTTGTCCAATTCCAGGTTTATAACCGCCAGGATTTCGATGCGGAGGCATATAGGAGAAAATGGGAAAAAATAAACGGCAGCCCGCCGTTGAACCATCCGACCACTGTATTGCCTATAAAGCCGTATCTGGCGGGCAATCCTGTCGAACCGCCCGGAAATGAGAGGGGATGGAAGGATACCGTCAGGATGGACCCCAACCAGGTCACGCGTATACGGGTACGCTTCGCACCCCAGGATACCCCCGTAGAGGTCTCGGAGCCAGGTGTGAATTTTTATCCGTTCGACCCGGCGGCAGGCCCAGGTTATGTCTGGCACTGCCACATCCTGGACCATGAGGACAACGAAATGATGCGGCCTTATAAAGTCAAGGAATAATATAATTCAAGGGGACGGTATCGTTCCAATGCTTTAAGGGATTTTTATAAATATACTTTGCCGCCAAGGCCTCGCCAGCTTTAAGCGGCATATTTTTTGACCGTTCAAACAATTACCCCCTTTGCCTTTTACGATAAGCCACAACCGCTGCCTACGCCAATATCTTGCTTTATGGCATTTCATTTTTTACGTTATCTTTGCCAAAAACTAATATCTCCCCGACATCTTTTTCCAACATATTAAGAATAAGCTGTATTGTGGTTGTCTTTCCCGCCCCATTCGGACCAACAAGCCCCATGATATACCCTTTGGGCAAGGAAAAACTGATATTATTCAGCTTAAAGCCGGAGAAGCTCTTGCTTACACCCTTTAACTCCAAAAAGCTATCAATCATTTTTTACCTCCAATAGAAGCCGTAAAAGGCTGGTAATTTCATCATCAGACATGGATGTCTTTGCGCTGGCCCCAAGCAGTTATTGCCCTTCCAGGATGTTCATATAATTCAAGGTATCTTAAATTAATTTTGCAATTTAGATAGTCTTCGAAATATCTATTGACAGTTCTTTTGAAGAGTATATAATCGAATTTAGATGATTATCGAAATAAGGGGTGATGGAGTGGGATTCCCTCAAATATTTAAGGCGCTTTCTGATCCTGCGCGACGGGATATTCTGGTATTACTCAAAGAGAACGGCAGAATGTCGGCCGGAGACATCGTATCGAAATTCAACCTTACAAATGCCACCGTTTCCTACCACTTGTCCCAATTGAAGCAGGCTGATTTGGTTTTTGAAACAAAAGTGAAACACTTTGTCTTCTATGAAATCAATATATCCGTCTTTGATGAATTAATGCTCTGGCTATCTCAGTTTAAAGGAGGAAATGATAATGAGAAAAAAGATTGACCGATCCCTATGGATCGGCTCCCTGATCTGCCTTTTGCCGATTGTCTTTGGCCTGATTTATTATAACAAGCTGCCCGGGTCAATGGCTATCCATTTAGATTCAAAAGGGAACCCGAACGGTTATGCTCCAAAGGAATTTGTCATATTTGTATTCCCCGTTCTGATGCTGCTGCTTCATGTTATTGTAAATATTTCAGTAACCGGAACAGCTTTAAAAAGCAAGGCCGCAAAGTCTTTGATTACGATTGCGGAATGGATTATTCCGATTGCGGTAATTATCGTCCAGCCATTGATGATTCTAAAATCTGCAGGAAACAATGTTCCTGTTAATAATGTAATTACCACAGTGGCCGGGCTTATTTTCATACTGAGCGGCAATTACTTTCCAAAGAATCGGATGAATCCTAATGTAGGTATGAAATTTCCGTGGCTTCTCCATGATGAGGAAGGCTGGAGAAAAAACCATAAGTTATCCGGCTATCTTTGGATTATTGCCGGCTCTTTTCTAATATTCAGCCCATTTGTTAAGATCCCTTTTATTTACATATTTATTGTATTCATTTCTTTAATTGCATTCATTCCAATCATATACTCGCTTTATTTATATATAAGGCGGAAATCTAATAGTGCTAATTAATAGGAGAGTCTGTTATGAAGAATAAGATAATAAGAATATGGCTGCCCGTGTATCTTTGTAGAAAGGAAGAAAAAATGAAGAAAAAAGCATTATCTTTACTGCTCACACTCGTTCTGGTCATGTCGCTGCTGCCCGCCGGGGCATTGGCGGAGGGAGCTGCCGCCCTTGCTGGTACTGCAAAGAACGCCGGTTCAGAGGTGTCTATGCCGTCGTTTAAAGATGTCGCATCCGGCGCATGGTATTTTGACGCTGTTCAGTACGCGGCGCAAAACGGCCTTATGACAGGCGTGAGCGATAAGAGCTTTGCACCTGATGCAACGATGACCCGCGCGATGCTCTCAACGGTACTTTACCGTCTCGACGGCTCAAAGAAAACTGATAAATTCGTCAAATTTAACGACGTTGCCACGTCTGCATGGTACTACGACGCAGTCGAATGGGCTGCGGCGAATGGTATCGACATGGGCTGCAGTGACAGCGTCTTCGGTGCTGACGATAATGTCACACGTCAGCAGATGGCAGTGATATTCCAACGCTACGCAAAGTACAAGGGCCGCAATACGGATATTACAGCCGATCTTTCTGCCTACACCGACACTTCTGCGGTTGCAGGCTGGGCGCACGGTGCAATAAGCTGGGCGACATCCGGCGGCCTGATCACAGGGACAGACAGTTCGACGCTTTTGCCCGAAGGTTTTGCTACGAGAGCACAGGCGGCGACGATTTTAATGCGCTACATAAAAGGTACAGCATTGGAAAAACACACTTCGGACTATGCATGTCAATTTATAAAAGGTAACTTTAATGATTTCTATGAAGACTGCGACGAACAATTGCAGCGAAATAACACCCAAGACAAATTGCTTGAAGGCTGGAATATGATAATACAAGTGACAGGGGCGCCCGGAGAAACCCTTGGCAGTATTTATATCAGGCAAAACGGCCATGACATTGTGGTCAGTTCCATTGCAGGAACTCTTTATAACATCAGAGTAACTATCTGTTACGGCAATGATGGCAAGCCCACTGATATCTGGACTAACTGGGTGCCGAAAGATCCGCCTGAGCCGCAATCTACGGATAAATGGGAAGAAGCTGCGGTAAAGGTCGGAGAAAAGGAATTACCAGGAATGCTCACTCGGCCAAAAGGTATACAGAAGCCGCCTGTAGTGATTATGATACAGGGTTCCGGCCCTTCGGATATGAATGAATCGTTTGGTACCGCTCCTAATCGCCCATTTGAGGATATTGCCCACGGCCTTGCCGAGCAGGGAGTGGCAACATTAAGATATAATAAGCGTACATACCAATATCCGGCTGGCGGAGGCGACACAATCGAATACGAAATGCTGGACGACGCGGCTGCTGCTGTAAAACTGCTCTGTAATGATAACCGAGTAGATGCAAATCGCATTTATTTGCTTGGTCATAGCCTCGGCGGGATGATGGCGCCTAAGATCACAGCCAGCAATCCTCAATTAAAGGGATTCATTTCAATGGCCGGTTCCTTACGTTTCCTTCGGGACATAGTATTGGATCAGAACAAAGCGGCTATTGAGGCGGAAGCTTCACTCACTGAACAACAAAAAGAAGATCTGCTTGCACAGTTCGAACTTGAAAGTGAAAAAACGAAAACCCTGGATGACGGTGGCACCGGTTCTATTTCAGGCATGCCCACAAACTATTGGAAAAGCTTTAACGCTATCGACAGCATGGCTATTGTAAAGGGTCTGAATGTCCCTATGCTCATTCTGCAAGGCAGCGCCGATTTTCAAGTCTACCCGGACAAAGATTACAAACTTTGGCAGAGTACGCTGGAAGGACGTAATAATGTTACCTTTAAACTCTACGACGGCCTAAGCCACCAGTTCATGCCGGATCAGATTCCTGCAAATGGCGCGCCGGATATTTCAGTCTATAACGCTCCAAACCATGTTGAAAGGCAAGTGATTGCGGACATTGCTGCATGGGTTAACAAGCAGTAAGGGGTTAAGAATAAGGGTTTGTGCCTGCTCGGGCGTAAGATTCTCGGGATGTATCAGGAAGCAAGGAAAGCACATGATGGGTTTATGTTATACCCACCATGTGCTTTTTTACGGACAAAATTTTCTCAAGTTACAATCAATAATCAAAAAATCGGAACACAGATTTAGCAAAGATGCTGCTCAACCTTTTCAGCCGGATAACACTCCAAAATCGGTCGTTAGTGTCAGGAAGAAAGCCATTTTAGGCGAATATAAGAAAGATATCTGCCCAAGTCTGCTCTACAGCTTTGGCTGTATACAAACTAATTTTTAACAGTTTTATATTTTAGGAAAGATATTCCTTTTTTCTCATAGATAGTGAAAATTACGATCGCTAATAGCAATAATGCAGCTACACAAGTGAACATCGTTTCATAGCCGAACAAATCGGAGATTTTTCCGCCAATGATCGGGCCAAGGCCCTGTCCGATATCGGCGCCGATAAAAAATGTACTCGTTGCGACCCCGACTTTGGCCGGAGAGACTTTTTTTATACAGGCGGACTGCAGTGAAATTTGGCCGCCGCCCTGTCCTATGGCCTTAAGCGCCGCAGCGACCATCATTAGAGCAAATACCTGAGTGTAGCCTGCAATTAACATAGATACCGCACTGAACAACAGAGATATATTGACTATAATAATAAGCTTTGTTTTGTCTGCGACCTTGCCGATGGTAAGCCTCATCAGGAACAATACGACCGCATTGACCGAAAAAAAGTAGGATATATTTGCCATAGAGCGATTCTGGCCTACAAGAACGAGGAAAGAATTGACGATCCCGTTTCCAAGGGAAAACAGACCTCCAATAAGCGCGTAAACAATACATTCCTTTGCTATTAGACTACCAAAGGTTAATTTCTCATGCTTTTTACCTTCTTCCATATTTTTGTTAACTATTGGGGCGGCATCATATTTAAAGCACAAAACGAGGATGAATGCCGCTAGAAATGTAAGAAGGGAAATTATAACAAACAGTGTATCATAGCCGTATAAATCCTTTATGTAGATACCGATACTTGGTCCGACGACCTGCGCCATAACCTGGCCCAGCCCGAAATAGCCCAGGCCCTGGCCCATGTTCTCATCCGGGATATATTCGCTGACGAGCGCGAGATTGGCAGTTCCGCTGACTCCGAACGCAAGCCCATGGATGATCCTCATGATAAAAAACGTGCCTATATTTGGAGCAATCACATATCCTAACATGGCGACGCCTATTAAAAGCGTGGATATCACACACATGGTCTTTTTGTTAAATACGTCTGTCGCGTATCCGCTGAAGGGCCGGCTTAATAATGCCGAAATGGAGAATATTCCGGCGACGGTCCCCGCCATGGTTAGTTTCGAGCCAAGTTCTACAGCATACGAGGATACAAGCGTCATTATCATGTTGTATCCGAAGGAAGTAATGAGGCTTATTAAAATAAGCAAGATAAAACTCTTGTTAAGAAGCTTTTCTGGTTTTTTATAGTTCAATCCGAATGTCCCCCTGTTTATTATGCTAAATAAGCGCTATCGTTTTAGTAGCACTTCAAAAAAAATTCCCTTACTCGGGGATGCTGAAATTATTGTCTGCTTTATAATAATAATACCTCTTAATTGATTAGTCAACTTATTTATTTGCTGCAGCCATAAGATTTATTTTCCTCCAGCCATAAGAGTGATTTTTTATCATCGATTTAATTTAAGGATATTGACGCAAATTGAAAATGTAGTAAAATTAGAAAGGGATTTAGCAATTAATTTAGCATACTCAAAGTGAGAGGAGGCATTTAATGGAAAAATCATCATCTTCGGTTCAAATAAAACAAATTGCCGAACAGCTAGGTCTATCTCAGAGCACAGTATCTATAGTCCTCAACGGGCGCGGCGACAAAATGCGGATTTCCAAATCTACACAGGAAAGAGTTCTGGTGGCTGCCAAAGATATGAATTACCAGCCGAACATATACGCAAGAAGGCTTAGAAGGGCAGGAGAGAAGCAGTCAGGTCAGATTATAGTTATTTTTTGGAACTCAAAATATGCCGACGACTCTATGGGAAAATTTTTCAAGGGAGCCTCGGCTACCATTGAGAAAAACAATTATAATATTGAGTTTAGCGTTCAGCTTTTTGATGAAGACCACCTCTGTAAATTCAGACATTTGATGACTTCTCAGAAATATAACGGCATGATTGTCTGCGGCCCAAGCGATAAGGACCTTGAATTTCTGGTGAATGAGACATTCGATGTGCCGCTTGTTTTGTCCAACAGAAGCAGTGACAAGTACAGCGGGATATATACAGACAATTTTGAAACGGGCAGGCATTGTGCAAAACTATTTGCTGATAAGGGACATAAAAGAGCGGGAATAATCGGAATATCCCAAAAAAGCGGCGGCGCAACAATCAGAAGATTCGGCTTTATCAGCGAATGTGAGCGGCTTGGGGTCGAAATAAGAGACGAATGGATAACCCAATCTGAAAATTACGATATAACCGGGGGATATAAATGTGCGCAGAAAATAATTGAATGCCGGGACTTGCCTACGGGACTTTTCATATTGTCGGATTTGCAGGCAATCGGCGCCATGATAGCTTTCAAGGATCACCGTATTAGGGTGCCGGAGGATATAGAAGTACTTGTTTTCGGGAGTAACGAGATGTTTGAAATGATGTCGCCTTCTATTTCTACAGTGGTTATTTCAAGGGAGAAAATGGCGGAAAGCGCTGTAAACTTGCTTATGACAAAGATAGAGAATAATATTGAAGATCCTATCAGCAGTGTGATGGTACCGGAGTATAAATTCAGAGATAGTTTTAAAGTATGATCCAGCTAAATTTAGCAGAATAAACCAGCTTTTTGTCTATTGACAATAGTTTCTATGTAGGGTACAATGACTTTGCTAAAACAAAGTAGCAAAATAAAGGGAGGTCAACATTCTATGAAGAAACTTCTGGCAATCATCCTGGCTGTATCATTATGTATTTCTATTGCAGGCTGTTCAGGCAGCAACAATAACAGCAGTGAAAACAGCAGCGCAGTTTCCTCTTCTTCCGGGGATTCAACGACCAGTGCACCTGCGGATACTGTAAAAAGCGAACCTATAACGATTAGCTTTTGGAACGGCTTTACAGGACCCGATGGGGAAATCCTGACGGAATACGTTGATAAATTCAACGAAACAAATCCTTACGGTATTACAATCGAGATGGATATCAACGCTCAATTCCTGCAGAAGATAGCTGCGGCATTTGCCGGAGGTCAGGCTCCTGACATGATTCTTGGACCAAGTTCGTTCAAGGATACCTATCCCGATTATCTTGCAGATATGAACGAGGTATTTACAGCCACCAGTCTTAAAAAGGAAGACTTCAGCGGTGACTACATCGATAATTGCACTGCAGGCAGCAAGCTTTGTGTCTTACCGTATCAGGTTACAGGACGTTACATGTACTGGAACAAGGATCTCTTCAAGGCTGCAGGACTCGACCCCGAAAAGGGACCGGCGACATATGAGGAATGGGCCCAGTTTGCATCCAAGATAACAAATAAAGATAAAAACATTTACGGTTCCGGCGTGCCATACAGCCAGGTCTTCACGACTGTACACATTCTTCAGAGGATGGGCGGACTGTTTGTCGACTATGACAGCAACAATAAGCTTACTCCCAGATTCAAGGATAATGAAGGTTATGCAAAATTCCTCAACTGGCTTAGCGGTATGGTAAAGTCAAAGGACAATCCGCTTGAAAAAGATACCGATTCCATGATGAAGGCAGGTCAGTTAGGTATTACTGCCAGTGGTGCGTACCTCAGCCCCGCACTTGACGCTGCAGGTATAAATTATGGTGTCGCACAATTGCCTTATGACGAGGCGGGTCCTATGAACCCATGTTCAATAGCCGGGTTAGCCGTAACGTCTTCCGCCAGCCCTGAAGCAAAGCAGGCAGCCTTCAGATTTGTCGAATGGTGGTTCAAAGGCGATAAAAACACCGAGACTTCCGGTATACTCAACTGGTCTCTGACAAATGGCTACCCCTCGTTCTATACTCCCGCAATCAACGATGCCGATTACCAGGCGTCACCCAAGCTGGCTGCAATGACATGCACTGATGCAAATGCAGCTTCGACATACCTAGCTCCGAAGGAATTTGTAAAGACATTTGAACTTGCCAATGAAGTAATAGAAATTATGATCGAATCCGTTGTAACCGGCGGAAAGGATGTCAACCAGGCTCTTAATGAAGCACAGACGAAAACTGAGAGCTATCTGAAGTAAACGGTGAGTTTTGATCCGTAAGGTTTCATATGACTTTGAACTCACGGGGGCTCGGAGTAAATCCTCCGGCCCCCGTTGGTTTTATCATTTTGTGGAGGTCGCTTATGATAAAGGCTAAGAATCAGCGCTTAAATATAACCTTTGCGCCATATTTATTTATTGCGCCGGTTATAATTTTGCTGTTTGTTTTCAACATATTGCCGCTGCTGTCGGCATTTGTCATCAGCAGTTTTGATATTTCTACTTCATTCAATAATGCCAAATTCCTCGGGCTCGGAAATTTTACGGAAGTACTTGGTGATGCTCGTTTTTGGAACAGTCTTAAGGTCACGCTTAAATGGACGGTAATAGAGGTGCCCCTGCAGGTCATTCTTGCACTTATCCTATCCACGCTGCTTACTGAAAACACTCTGTCCAACAAAATATTCCGATCCGTATTTTTTCTCCCGATAATCTGTTCGGCGACAGTTACCAGTATAATGTGGAAGATGATACTGCATTCCAATGTAGGTTATGTCACTTATCTTCTGAAAATACTTGGTATTGGCAGCTTTAATTTTATGAATTCGCCTGGATTGACATTTTATGTTATATTGTTCATGTCGATCTGGAAAACATTTGGCATATCAACTATTATTTTTGTAGGTGCAATGCAGAATGTACCGAAGAGCTTGTATGAAGCTGCTGAAATAGATAGCGCAGGCAAGCTTCGACAGTTCTTTGACGTGACTCTCCCAGGAATAGCGCCGACAATGTGGTTTATAATCATGACGAGGCTGATAAGCTCATTCCAGGTATTCGATATCGTATATACGACAACAGGCGGCGGCCCGAACTTTTCTACCGAAACGCTTGTATCATTCATTTATACAAGGGCTTTTGATGTGAACAGGATGGGTTATGCATCTGCAGCATCAGTTTGTCTGTTTGTCATAATCCTTGTAATAACAATTATCCTGTATTCAAGAATGCTGAAACAGGAAAAGGAACTCTAGTGAGGAGGCCAAGATTGTGAACAACAAAAAAGTTAAGAATACCATATTGC
This sequence comes from Bacillota bacterium, assembly GCA_023411715.1. GTDB lineage: Bacteria > Bacillota > Clostridia > Acetivibrionales > DTU013 > JAEYOM01. The sequence continues at coordinate 15,987 of JAEYOM010000021.1, forward strand.
ACATTCCTGTACTAATCATATTAACTTTCATTGCCCTTATTATTCTTGTACCGATTTTGTGGATGTTTATCAGCTCATTTAAGCCACAGCGTGAGATTATTTCTTACCCCCCAACCTTTTTTGCGGAGCAGTTTACACTGGAGAATTTCATCAGGCTGGCCAAAAGAGTAAAAATATTATATTTTATCAAGAACTCAATCATATACGCATTGATGTCAACTGTGCCGTCCGTATTAATTTGCTCGATTGCCGGGTATGCATTTGCAAGGTATAATTTCAAAGGAAGAAACATTCTTTTTATTCTTGTACTGGCGACGATGATGATACCATTCCAGGTAATTATGATTCCGCTCTTCCTTATCGTCAGCAACCTAAATATGTACGATACGTATTGGGGGCTCATTCTTCCCAAGATAGCGGCTGCAATCTCCATTTTCATGATGCGGTCTGCATTTGCTGGATTGCCGAAAGAGCTTGAGGAGGCGGGCAGGATTGACGGAGAATCGGAGTTTGGAATATTTTGGAAGATAATGCTTCCTCAGGTTAAGGCAACATTCGTTACTTTGGTGGTTCTTGGAGTAAACGGGGCATGGAACGACCTTATGTGGCCGCTGCTAATCACAGGCGACATGAAAATGAGAACACTTTCAAACGGTATTGCGATGTTTGTCGGTACTGATACTTCGGAGCATGGTCCCGCATTTGCAGGAGCCTTCATTTCGATACTTCCCATGCTGTTACTTTATATATTCGGTCAGAGGTACTTTGTAGAAGGCACAGTTACAAGCGGCCTTAAGGGCTGATGTACAGGAGGAGTCAGAATGTCTTTATCTCATAAGGTATTACTTGATACGGATCGGGAACTGTTTCTGTATTATCCCGGAAATAAAAACCGGACACCGTTCAAAATATGCAGTATAACATTTCTGCTCGATAAGTGCAGTGAAGATGATGTAAAGAAACTACTGGACCAGTGCGGCCTGGCCGATTTTGCCGATAAAAACGGGATTATTCTTTCATTTCCCGTTCCGGACGGACACGGTTGGAATTATAAATTGAATCCTGGTGAAGCGGATGACGTTTCGGCATTCTGCAGGTTCCAGGATGTAATGTCGAAACCGGATGATCTTCCGCTCGAGACAGAGCCGACAGGCATACCGACCCTGCAGGCAATGCTGAACACCTGGCATCCGATGAATGATACTAAATATCTCATTGGCGTCGGTACTGGTGCATCAATGGCATACACGCTTGCCGCGTGTTATCCTGATAATATTGCGGCGGTGCTTGCCGTCGGCGGGGAGCTTGACGAGGGAGTTCTTGAGAAAGCGGTATATTCGCCCGTACCAATATGCATAACGGCAGGGGGTAAGAAGGCGACAGATTATTTCATTAAAGCAAATAAAGCCGAGAAAAAAGATTCCAATATTCAAAGAGACATTTATGAGAGCCGTGTAAACCCATTGCAGTGTGTAGTACTTGACCATACTTATACGGAGCTGTCCGCTGAACTTATCATCAAGGTATGGAGCAAGATGTTTAAAAAGGTAAGGCGGCCGAACACAGGCGCGCACGGAGACTGTGAACCGCGTATGGATATAGATACGGCCGGTTTTGAGTATTTCATCGAGGACGGACGGCTGGACGGCAAGCTGCATACATGGTTTACGCATGTACCATCCTATGCCAGGAATGGGTCGGATAAAAAGCTCCCGATCATGATGTTTTTCCACGGAGGCTCGGACAATCCTGCTGAAGCAGCCGAGATGAGCAAGTTCCATGAACTTGGGGAAAAAGAGGGCTTTATAACAGTGTATCCATGGGGTACCAACAGGTGCGGGTGGAATAGCGGCATGCTTCCCGGTCTTGAGGATGATGTGGGATTTATCGCCGCTCTTATAAAATACATGATCGAAAACTACCCGGTTGATCCGGAAAGAGTATACCTGTCAGGCTTCTCGAACGGAGCTGCGCAAGCGCAGGCTGTAGCGCTTGTCCATCCGGAACTGATAGCGGCAATCTGCCATATTGATTCCAACTGGCCCGGAGATCGTTTCCACGCAAGCAAAGTCGATTGGCGCGATATCATTCCGTTTGATATTGGTATGAAAAGGAAAAGGGAATATGATTATCGTATACCCGTGTGGTATACTTATGGTTCCCGCGAGCCTTCCTATCCTGTCTATAATGGCTGCACGCAGCAGCACCAGTATGACTTCTGGAAAATGTACAATAATATAGAGATAAAGCCAACGCCCGGCAGAGAAAATCCGGATCCTACAGGTTGTGGTGTTAAGGGCGACAAATCCGAACTGATCATACCTTCTAAAAGGCACCCTCATCATGAGTATGACGTACAGTGCTTCTATTCCAGAGACAGTACGCCCCTAAATCTCTATAATTATGTAATCATGCGTGAAAAGGGGCATGATGTGGCTCAGATGGATCCAGCCCTCGGATGGGATTTTGTTAAGCAATTCAAGAGAAATAATGACGGTAGTCTGGGATTTGTTAAATAAAAGGAGAAGAGTTTTTATGGCATATAGATTCAGCGATAACGAGGCCATGCATACGGACGCATTGTTTTTCAATGCAGTCAATCTTAAAATGCAGCTTTTTACGGGCAGCGACGGCAATGTGGGGCCCAGGCATACGCGTGAATACCCCGGGGTTAAAATAGAGGACAACGGAGACGTTACGTTCTGCATATATGCGCCGGATGCGAAGATAGCCGCCGTAGCAGGATTTCCGGGCTCGGCGATGACGGACAAAAAGCATTATATGAAAATGGATACGGAAGGCTATTGGCGTGTCACAGTCAGTGGTATTCCGGCGGGCTATCATTACCACGAATATTTTATAGACGGTACTTGTGTTATTAATCCGCAGGCTCCTGTCGGCTATGGTTCTCACAAAGCGGTAAATTTTTTCGATTTGCCTGAGGAAAACGATTTTTACTCGCTTAAGGATGTTCCGCACGGCACGCTGCGCGTTGAGCATTTTTATTCGTCTGTGACGGGAAAAACAAGGAATTGTTGGGTATATACTCCACCCAGGTATGATGATGATATTGAAAAAAAATATCCTGTGCTTTATTTGCAGCACGGCGGCGGGGAGACAGAGACCGGATGGGTATGGCAGGGAAAAGTAAACTACATCATGGATAATCTGCTCGCTGATGGGAATTGCCGTGAAATGATCATTGTCATGAACTGCCTGTATTGTGTAAATGATCAGAAAAATGAAGAGTTCCTCGCAGGCGATTTTGATTCAATGCTCATAAAGGACTGTATCCCCTACATTGAAAAGAAGTTCAGGGTCGCAGAGGGCGATCAGAACAGGGCTATGGCCGGACTTTCAATGGGAAGCTATCACACGACCATGACGACGATGCGGCATCTGGGTTACTTCCCGTATATAGGCATATTCAGCGGTACGCTGCAAAGACGTTGGTATTGTAATTTCGATTACTATAAAAATTTTGAGGATCCGGAAGCATTCAATGAGAAAGTAAAGCTGTTATTTTTCGGATACGGCGAGCAGGAAGACAGGATTGTCAACGGACTCGGAAAAGACCTTGAAAGGTTCGACGAGACCGGGATAAAATATATAAAATTTACATGCCCCGGTTACCATGAATGGACAGTATGGAGAAAATGCCTGGAGAAATATGTAAGACTTATATTCAGGTAAAGGAGATGGACCATGGCGATAATGAGATATAACTTCCTGTCGGAGGTATTGAGCCTAAGCATTGACGTAACAATAACATACCCCTCGGGAATGTTCACCTATAGCAACAAAGACGGTAAGAAGGAAGGCAGGCAGGGGCAGAATAAAATACCATACAGCGAGGGTATGAAGCTGCAGACTGTTTATATACTCCATGGCGGCAGCGATGATGATACATTGCCTGCAAGATATACAAACCTTGAAAGGTATGCCGAAAGAAACTGTGTCATGACTGTCACGGCACAGGTCAAGGACAGCTTTTACATGGACACGGCATATGGATACAATTATTTTACGTTTATAACCGAAGAACTCCCGACCGTCATCAGGTCGCTTTTCGCGTCATCGCCGGCTAGGGAGGACAACTTCGTTATAGGCTTCGCAATGGGCGGCAACGGCGCGCTTGCGCTGGCGATGAGAAGGCCCGACCTCTATTCGGCTGTCGTAGACCTGTCCGGAGGAATCGGCTGCAGCATAGATACGGAGTACTTCTTGGAGGAACTTAAGACCATAAAGATGACCAGGCTGCAAAGTACGTTCGGAGACCTTGAAAAAATAAGGGGCAGCGAGTATGACCTCGGATATTATGCAAAAAAGAATATGGAGGAAAAGGTCGATATGCCGAAGCTTTTCATGGCTGTCGGAGAAAACGACTTTATAAGGGATGTCGTCAGAAAGGACAGGGATGCGCTCAGAATGCTCGGCTACGATTTTCATTATGAAGAGGCTCCAGGACTGGGCCATGAATGGGATTTCTGGGACAACTATTTCAGGAAAGCGCTTGATGAATGGCTCCCGCTTAAGCGGAGGCCGGTAGGAGGTATATATGTCTAATTTTACTGATTTGGATAAGCTGCTGCAGAGCTTTGTCGACGGAGGGCTGCCCGGATGCGCACTCCAGATCGCACAGAGGGGCAGGACGATTTATGAGGGATATTTTGGCTGTGCAGATATCGAAACAAAAGCACCTGTGACAAACAGGTCCGTCTTCCGTATGGCGTCCATGTCTAAAATCCCGCTTTACACGACGCTTATGATGCTTTATGAACGCGGCATGTTCCTGTTGAACGACCCTATTTACAAGTATTTTCCTGAGTGGAAGGAAGCCAGGAAATTCGTAAAGGATCCCAGCGGTTACGTGAAGGCGGTACCGACGGACGGCCCGATTACGATCCGCGATATCCTTTCCATGAAGTGCGGGCTTCCGTACTGCAACTTCCCAGGCAAAACTGAAAACCGCACTCTCCAGGCCATGCAGAAATACATGCAGCCATTGTGGGACAGAGGTCACTTTACAAACCGCGAGCAGATTGCCGCCATGTCTCAGGTACCGCTGGCGTTCGAGCCCGGCACGCATTGGGTCTACGGTTTTTCAAGCGAATTTGCGGCAGGACTTATCGAAGCATTGTGCGGCAAGTCGGTCGATGATGTATTTCAGGAGCTTTTATTTGATCCGCTTGGAATGGACGATACTCGTTCGCATTATTTCGGCGATATCCCTGAACGTATGGTCAGATTGTATCAGAAGGCTCCTGATGGCAAGCTGATGCCCGGCGCCACAGTTCTGGATGAGAAGCACAAACCCGGTCCTGAACATGAAGCCGGCTGGGCGCGGTTATTCTCCACTGTAAATGACTATACGAGGATAATGCAGATGCTGGCAAACGGCGGCGTATTTGACGGTGTCCGGATCATGGGACGCAAGACAATTGATCTCATGCGTACAAACGGCCTCAACGACATACAGCAGAAGGATTACGACAATGTTTATGAAGCCGGCTACGGATATGGTTACGGTGTACGCACTCTGATTGACAAACAAAAGGGCAACCATAACGGTTCGCTTGGTTCGTTCGGCTGGACCGGAGGTTTTGGTACCTGGTGCGAGGCAGACCCCGAAGACGGAGTCTCTATCGTTTACATGCACAATATGATTCCGAGCGGAGAAGTCTACTATCATCTGCGTATGCGCAATGCCGCTTACGGCTGTATTAAATAAGGAGGTAATCTATGTCTGACTTCAAACATCTTGACGCACTTCTTCAGAAATACGTGGAAGACGGGCTGCCCGGCTGCTCGTGCATTATAGCGAAAAAAGGAGAAATCCTCTATGAGAATTATTTCGGCTGGGCCGATATTGAAAACAAGAAACCACTGACTCGTGAAAATGTTTTCCGTCAGGCGTCGCTGACAAAGATCGCGATGTATACCGCGGCCATGATGCTTTATGAGCAGGGCAGGTTCCTTATGAGCGACCCGCTTTACGAGTATTTTCCCGAGTGGCGGAACTCTGTGAAGTTGGTATGCCGCGCAAACGGCGATACGGATATCGTACCGGTCGAGCATCCCATTACGGTCAAGAATATAATGAATATGACCTGCGGCCTGCCCTACGACATGATAATGGGCGATATGCCCGTGCAGCACCCGGTTTCGCAGTTAATGGCAAACGCAATGGCCCCGCTGCGTGAAAAAGGGTATTTCACGCTCCGCGAGCAGATAAAGGCTATTTCACAGGTACCTCTCATGTTTGAGCCCGGCTCCCGCTGGCTATACGGCTTTGCAAGCGAACTGACAGCAGGCCTTATTGAGGCGGTCAGTGGAAAACCGGCAGAACTCGTCATCAAGGAGATGCTTTTCGAACCGCTCGGTATGGAAAGCTCCGCTAATTTCACCTTTGGAGATATAACCGAGAGGCTGGTCGGAAATTATTACCTTAAGCCCGGCAAGCAGCTCGGAGATCCGGACGCCCTGATGATTCCACCTGCAGAGCATGACGCTAAATTTATCGGTCCGCTCGGAACAGTGCCCGGCTTCTCACGCGTTATTACCAACTGCTGGGATTATACCAAGTTTATGCAAATGCTTGCAAACGGAGGAGCCTGCAACGGTAAACAGATTATGGGCAGAAAGACCATCGACCTTATGCGTACCAATACGCTGACTGATACAATGATACGAGAGGACCTCTCAAATTCCTACCTGGCCGGGTATGGCTACGGATACGGCGTACGCACGATGATGGATCCTTACGGAGGCCAGCACAACGGTTCTGTCGGCGCATTCGGCTGGACCGGCGGATCTGGTACATGGGCTGAAGCCGACCCATCGGAGGGTGTTTCGATTGTTTACATGCACAATTTGCAGCCGAACCTGGAAGAATATCACCATCTGCGCATGCGCGCAACAGCATATGGCTGCCTGGAATAAGGAGTGGGACGTGACATTTTGATGCAAAGGACGGTCAAAGTTGTATGAATGAAGGGGAGAAAGAAAAATTCATGTACGATAAAAATCCGGGATCGGGCTCATCGGCATTCGAACATTGTACGCCGGAATCTGTGGGCGTCTCCAGTATGGTGGTCCTGAGGTGCCTGAAAGAGCTTGAAGCCTGCGGTACGGACATGCATGGGTTTGTCCTGTACCGGAAGGGCAAGATTATCGCAGAGACGAGCTGGAGGCCGTATGCCAAAGAAATACCCCACACGAACCATTCGATGGGTAAAAGTTATACTGCGGCGGCAATCGGTATCGCCTGCGGGGAAGGAATTTTAAGCCTGGAAGATAAACTGGCTGACATTTTTGCCGGGGAGCTTGATAGGTGGAGTATTCATCCGAGTCCGAAATTCCGCAGTATAAAGATAAAGCATCTGCTTTCCATGAGTGCGGGCATGGAACATATGCCGCCATTAACAGACAACTGGATACTGGATTATCTCCGTTCTGAGCCGGTATACGAGCCGGGAAGTCATTTTCTCTACGATACAAGCGGATCGAGTCTCCTCGGTGCTATTATTGAGAAACGCTCAGGTATGGGGTTGAAGGAGTATCTGACCGATCGTATGTTCCGAAAAATAGGGATTGATTCCGAGAGGTTCATCTGGCTGAAATTCCCGAATGGATGTTATGCCGAACCCGGTACCTGCGCAACAGATGAGGACAATCTGCGCCTTGGTCTGTTGTACATGAACTACGGCTGCTGGAACGGAGAACAGATCATCCCCAGGGATTGGGTCGAGCAGGCTACATCTTTTCAGGTAAGCACTTCCGGCGAAATTGTAAAGGAAGCCAGGCAGGGCTACGGTTATCAGCTATGGCTTTGCAGCACGCCTGAGACCTATCGCTTCGACGGCGGGCAAGGGCAGTACTGCGTATTTTCCCGAAGTTCGGGGCTGGTTGCTTCGCTTCACGAAGGGGCTTCAGTGCCTGAAATAGCACCCCGCGTGCTTGATATTCTTCTCGAAAACCTGTTCTCGGATGAACTGCCGGAAAGTCTGCCTGAGGATACTAAAGCCCAGCTTGAATTGTTGGAATATCTGGCCTCCCGGAGTGTGAGAAAATCGCCGGTATGCTGCGATTCCAAAACGTCACGAAAGTTCAGCGGCGTATATATTGTGCGGGAGGGAGACCCGAATCCGTGGATTGAGGTGTGTCCCGGAGGAGTAAATTTCTTCAGCCTTTTCTATGACAGATACGTCAATCCTGCTGTGAAAAAGATAGAGATCATAGCCGGGGATGATGAATGCCGTATTGTCCTCAATGACCGTTCAGTTTTTAGAGGACGGTTTGACGGGGAATTCAGGGTTTGTGACACGAAGAATGTTCTGCCGCTGCAAAAAACCTGCTGCAATGCCTATATGGAAGGAGACAAGCTTTGTATGGATCTTCGGTGGCTGAACGGCTGGTTCGGAATGAAAATGGAATTCACCCTTTCGGAGGATGGAAACCGTTTGGATATTGCTGTATACAAGGATACCCTGAACGAAATGAATCCCGTTAATATCAGAAGGGGCTGGGCGCAGCGGATGATACGCTGATTCCGGCCGCTGTATGTAGTGGTTCGGCTGTAAAAAATGTGCAAGAAACGGGCTGAAAAAGCGTATTTTTCGGTCCGTTTTTTGGAGCATTTTATAGATAACATCAGGATTTCGGAGTCCATGCCAGAGGGGAGGGAATGCTATTTTCACCTAAGGCTAAGGGAGACATAATTGCTTAAATTCGGTAAACTAAAAAATATTATAAGGTGTAAAACATTGACATTGTTTTTATAAGGGGTTATTATTAGTGACATAAGTAATGCAGTTGGAGAAATATGACATGGCCAGTATCAAGGACATTGCACGGGAAGCAAAAGTATCTCCAAGTACTGTATCGTTGGTTTTGAATGGACGTGCTGAAGAAATTAGGATTTCACCCTCCACAAAGCAGAAAGTACTGGATACAGCTAAAAAGTTGGATTATTATCCCAATTTAGCTGGAAGAAAGTTGAGGGAGGATAACTCATACAGAGTTCCCATTATTGTCCTTTTTTGGTCATCAAATACCACCGGCGTTATGGCTGACAGGCTTTTAAATGGTATAAAGCATTATAAGGATACTTATAATAAGGAATTCCAACTGATGATACAGCCGTATAGTACTGATGAATTAAATAAACATGAACAAGTTTTAAAGAGTACTTCCATGTTCAACGGGGCTCTTATTACCGGTTGCTCGACAAAGGATATTGATTTTTTAAATGGATTGAACGTCAAGATGCCGATAATTATTACCGGAAGGTCTTCGGAAAAATATAATTCCTGTTCAGTGAATGAATATCAGGCAGGTTATAATGTCGCCAAACTTTTTAAGGATAGAGGCCACAAAAATATAGGTGTTGTCGCCCAAAATATTGTATTTCAAAAATATGGAAGCAGAACATCCGGTTTCCTTGATGGATGCAGGGAATATGGCTTGGAAGTAAAGAAGGAAAATCAAATTGTTTGCCACTATTCCATTGAAGAAAGTGGAGAGGCTATACGAAAGGTGATAGAACGCGGGAGATTGCCTTCAGCTATATTTTTTGAAGTAGAAATGTTGGCAATAGGGGCGTTACCTATCTTTCATGAATATAAGCTAAGGATTCCGGAGGATCTTGAAATTGTCACTTTCGGTGATGCCAAGATTGCGAGTTATACCATACCCTCTCTTACTACGATCAGGACGCCGCTTGAGGAAATGGTCAGCGATAGTGTTGGAATACTGATTGACGATATCGAAAATAGATTGACTCAGCCTGTCAATCGAATATATGAAACAACCCTGGTGATGAGGCAGAGTTGCGGGAGTTCCTAAAATCCGTATCAAATATAAATTTATTGGCACAAACGTAATTATTTTTTTATATAATGCTAAAACGATTTAATCTTTAGCTAAAACGTTATAACCAAAGATTTGGGAGAAGCTCATATTAAATTAAAATAATGTTCAAAAAATTTTTTGATTTAAGGTGATAAGATGTTTAGTAAAAGACATTCGATAAGCAGCGAACCTTCCAATGTTGATGAAAAAAGCCTTGAAAATGGAAAACTCCGGGAAAAGCTGAAGGAGCATTCCGATTTCAATTTTGGAGTGCTCAAGGATTTGAATGAGCTGCTTAAATCAATGACAAGCCTGGATTATGTGAAACAAATGATTATGGACGTCAACGAGCAGACAAAAATGGTTGAAAACCTGGCGGCAAGCAGTCAGGAGATGAGTTCAACGGCAGAGGATGTCTCCAACTTTGCACAGAACTCGTATAATGCCAGCAGTGAAAGTATAATTATAGCTCAAACCAGCTTGAGTAAGATTGACGGTACATTCAGTTCTATTGAAGAGAATATGGACAAAACAAGACAAGTAAAATCAACGATGGAATCGGTTACCCGGGAGACTGAAAAAATATATGATATAGTAAATGTCATCAATAATATTGCGAAACAGACCAATCTGCTTGCATTGAACGCGTCTATTGAAGCGGCAAGAGCAGGTCAGCAAGGAAAAGGCTTTGCAGTTGTTGCTGAAGAAATTGAAAAGTTATCGGAAAGCTCAAAAATCCAGGCAAATCATATTTTGGCTATTGTTAATTCACTAAAAAAGCAATTCAAAGATACTTCTGAGTCATTGGACAATGTTGTGACATCATTCAATGCATCGAAGAAGTCTATTGATGAGGCGGTTTCACTAATAAATGGAATCGGTAAATCAATGGAAACAATAGGCACAAACTTTTCTGCAATATCATCAAATTCTCAGGAACAAACTGCTGCCTCTGAAGAGATGGCCGCCAATACTAACGTAATTAATGAAAAGACCTTGGAATTAAAGGCTGAGGCTAATAGAACCGGCAAGGCCTTTTATGATATTTCACTGACTATAGACATGCTTCGCAGAAAATTGTATTCCGCGACAGACGGTATTAGTAACAGCACTATGCTTGAATTATGCATCACTGACCATATAATGTGGAAATGGCGCGTTTATAATTTGTTGCTGGGATTTGTCAATGAAGATTTTAAGAAAGTGTCAAATCATCGCGAGTGTAGACTTGGAGTACTCCTCAATAATTTATCATCGACTGATGTAAATGTTATTAATATAGTGGAACAGCTTGAGCAGCCTCATTCCAAGCTACATACCGTTACCAATAAGGCCATAGAATTGTATCATAATGGAAATATAGCGGAATCCGAAGCTTTATTAGGCGAAATAGAACAGACGTCGCGGGATGTAGTAGCATTAATCGATAAGCTTAAACTGTTACTCGAATAAACTAAATATCGATAAGGGATAGAAAAGAGAGTCGTGTCACAATAGAGCTTTTGCTAAAACGTTCGAGGTTGCGGATATAGTACTGATCGTGATCAAAAAAGTTTTGGAAGATAAACTTCCAGAAGAAAGCCATACAACTATTATAAAAGGAGGACTATGTTATGGTAAGCGGTTCAAAAATCAGAAAGTTGTTATTGGTAGCTATGGTTATCAGCTTATGTGCAAGCACGCTTTTCACTGGCTGTAGCTCCAGCAGCGAGAAAAATGCAGCAAGTGCAACAAACACTGCAGCTTCTTCAACAGGGACTGAGGTTAAAAGTGGCGGCGTGTTGAAAGTGTTGCTCGGATTTGATGCATCCTGTATCGGTTATCCCGGCAAATATCAGACAATGAATGACTTTTTTGTAGCCCAATCTGCAGTAGAACCTTTGGGCAGGTATGGCGGAGACGGAATATTGCAGCCATTTCTTGCTGAAAAATTCGAGAGTGACTACGATACAAAAACAGCTACCGTCACTTTAAAAAAGAATATTAATTTTCAGGACGGAACGCCGCTGAACGCAGATGCAGTTATTTGGAATTGGAACGAGTATACGTCAGCCGGGAAAACAGAACTGAATGCTGTTGACAAATATGAAAAGGTTGATGATTATACGGTAAAAGTTCACCTTAAGCAATGGGACAATGCCATTATCGACAATCTCTGCTATTTTGGCGGCTATATGGTATCTCCTTCATCAGTGCAAAAGAATGGTAAGGATTGGGCAATATTGAATCCTGTCGGTACCGGACCCTATAAGTTGAAATCATGGGAACAGGGAGTAAAGGTTGTTTTCGAAAAGAATGATACATATTGGGGTGGCAGTCCGTTTCTTGATGGCGTTGAGTTTGACGTAATCAAGGATAATACGACAAAAGTAACTGCTTTCAGGACCAAGGAAGCCGATATACTGATTGATCCGGGAGATTATAACGTGGCTGACCAACTGAAAAAGGAAGGGTTTAATTTGACTTCCAGAGTTACAGGAATGGGCGCCAGCATCACCGGCTTTATGCCAAGCAGTGCCGACCCCAAATCACCATTTTACAAGCTTGAAGTACGTCAGGCTTTTATGTATGCAGTTGATACCAAAGCTATTTCACAAAATCTTACTTTGGGGAATGGTTTGGTTACAAACCAATGGGCCCCGCCTAATGCATGGTCATACAACAAGGATGTAGTCGGTTATCCATACAATCCGCAAAAGGCCAAGGAACTGCTTGCAAGTGCAGGATATCCGAATGGTTTTGATACAACCATATTTACGAGCAATACTCAGGGAGATATACAGAGAGCTACAATTCTGCAAGGGTATTTAAAGGCTGTAGG
>JAEYOM010000197.1 GCA_023411715.1 Bacillota bacterium
TAAAACGAACGCCCTGCAGCCGTCAACGTCGATAAGCCTTTGCGAAGCCTCTCCTGCCGAAGCTGCTTCATCAGCATCGAGCATACGTCCGGTCTCGTCCAGCAGCCCGGCATCCAGCAGCGCGGCAATAGCGTCTACGATTCCCGAACCGCAAATACCCGCAGGCTTAACATTGCCTATCACCGAACATGTAAAATCCGGAGCAGGGCCCACGGAGTCTATCGCCCCCGTCACGCCGCCCATACCGTTCCTTATGTTCGCACCTTCGAACGCCGGTCCGGCAGCAGTAGAACAGGCAAGCAGCCATTCGCGGCCGCCCAGTACTATTTCTCCATTCGTGCCAATGTCGACCAGCAGTGAAATACCGTCTTCTTCATAAATACCGCTCGATAATAATGCAGCCACAATATCCCCGCCAATGTATGCCGAGACTCCCGGAAATACCACAACTTTTCCGCAGCGGTTAAATGGAAGCCCTATCTCCTTTGACGAAAGCCATATCGGTCCTGTCGTAACCGGTATGAAGGGAACCGCCGCTACACCCGCCGCGTCTAGTCCCAGCAGTAGATGCAGCATCGTAGTATTGCCCGCGAAAACCGCGGTATAGATATCGTCCTTGCTGATCCCCGCACTTGCCGCCATTTCGGCTGCAAGCCCGCCGATGCACTCTGTGATGAGCGACTGCAATTCAGCTCTGCCGTTTTCGGACCGGATCGTATGATCTATCCTGGAGATCACGTCTGCGCCGTACTTACGCTGGGGATTTAGCGCTGAACCTGTTGAAACGCGTTTGCCGGAGGCAAGGTCATACAGATAAGCCGCAACTGTCGTGGTACCTATGTCGACAGCCATCCCGAATATCCTGTCAGTTGTATCCCCGGGCTCCACTGCAGCCAGGCTTCCGTTCGTTAAAACTGCCGTTATTTTGTAGCCGGAAACCTTTAAGATGCCGGGGAGTTCCTTCATCAGTTCCAAATTATCCGGTATGGCGAATAAGCCCAAACATCCCGCAACATCCGATAGCGCTTTTCCGGTCTTATCCGCGTCACTTTCAGTGTGGAGCCCCAGCGTCCCGAGCATTTCTTCCGGATTTGACCCCAGCGTTTCGAGCATTCTTTCCGGATTTGACCCCAGCGCTTCGAGCAATCTTTCAAGATCAGGCCTCTGATCCTCCAGAGACGGCGGCTCGAGTTCGATGTACCGCTTTTGTACGATAGGTTCGGGCGATATGCTTCTCATTTTCCCCGCAGTGATTATCGAAGCATCCCGCATATCTCCCTCGGCGTATACGTCCAGATCGGATGAAACGTGCGTATAGCAGGCCAAACGATAGCCTTTTTCGAGCTTTCCGGCACCGAGCAGCGATTTCTCCCTATCCGAAGGCGTTTTCAAATCTCCCTCGACTCTGACCGCACATTTACCGCACGTACCTTTACCTGCGCACGGCGTGTTCATAACTACTCCGCTGTTCTGCAGCAGCCGGAACAGATCGGCGCCTTCCCCGGCTGTTAACATTTTTTCAGTATCATTTATATGTAGTTTTATCGTGTACCGCATGGTGACCTCCGAAGGCTTGTCCTATTCAAGCGGCTTATACTGCTCTATCAGGGCGTCGCCGAACGTACCCATCCTGTTATAGGCTGCAAAGGCCGCATCGATTATGTGGAATGCCACTGCTGCGCCTGTTCCCTCTCCCAGCCTCATACCAAGCATCAGTAAGGGTTCCAGTCCTATCGCGTCCAGAACAGCTCTGCTTCCCGGTTCAGCCGACCCATGCGACGCGATCATATACTCCCTTGCCTCAGGCTTGAGCATATATGCGATCAACGCCGCTACCGAGGCAATAAACCCGTCGATGAAAATCGGTCTCCTCAGCGCCGCGGCGCCCAGAAAGCAGCCCGTCAGCCCGGCAATATCAAAGCCCCCGAGCTTTTCCAGGACTTCGATCGGATCATTGCGGTCCGGTTTGTTAATAGCGATAGACTTTTTTATTACTTCCGTTTTACGTTGAAGCCCCGCATCTGTAAGTCCTGAACCGCGGCCCACCACTTCTTCGACAGTTTTGCCAGTAATAACGGCAGTAACCGCGCTGCTTGTCGTAGTATTGCCGATACCCATCTCACCGGTGCCGAATAGCTGGACGCCATTATGTACAAGGCCTGACACCGTCTCTATTCCTGTTTCGATAGCCCTCACGGCTTCTCCCCGGGTCATTGCAGGCCCTTTGGCAATATTCCAGGTACCTCGCCGTATTTTTCTGTCGACGATACCCGCGCATCCAAGCTCGGCGTCGACCCCGACATCTACGATATGGATATCCGCACCTGCGTTTTTACCCAGGACGCAGACACCCGTTATGCCTCTCGTAAAATTTTCGGTTACGGACGCCGTTACGGATTTCGGGCAGGAGCTTACGCCTTCTTCCACGACTCCGTTATCAGCGCACATTATCACGATAGTTTTTTTATCGATGCACGGCCTGACCTGCCCGGTTATGCCTGCGACCTGTCTGACCAGGTCCTCCAGTCTGCCAAGGCTTCCCAGAGGCTTCGTAAGGCTGTCAAGACGCGACTGCGCTGCCTTCTGGGCATTTTTGTCCAGCCCCGTGATTTTTTCAAGTGTATCTTTGAGTAACATAATCTTCTCCGATTTATCAGTATACTCAAGTACTTACCATTCATATATATGAAAAAGGGACGTTTTATCCGTTAATTGATCCAACGCCCTATTCTCCAGGAGTTTTACCGAATTACCGACCTTGTCGGTCCTTATAGCTTTTCCTTGCAGCTTTTCCTTGCAGCATTTTGCGCCAATGCGCGCGTCTGCCCAACCTAATCATTGTCCTGCGGCGTATCCTCCGGTTTGCCCTGCGTTTCCTGCACTACCGGCATTTCCTGTTTCTTACCGCACTTGTAGCAGTAGACCATATCGACGTCGAGCTCCATACCGCAATTCGGGCAGGCCTTTACGTTTTTGAGTTCCAGTATTTTTTCCCTCATGTCGTCGATATTGCCGATTATCTCATCTATCCTGGTGCAATGCTCAAGCAGCTTTTCCCCTACAATCTTTCCCTCGGCATAATCCTCGTAGAGTTGCTTTCCCATCTCTGTATATATCTTCCTGATTTTTTCCTCTTCGGCATTGATGCTCATATTCAGCCTGGTAACCTCAACAACATTGCCCGACTTTTTAGCGGCAGCCTTGGCTGTATCTGTCACCTTCCTGGTTACTTTGTCCAGCACCGACACGCTCATCTCTCCTTTCATCGGAATGACCTGTTACATTACTATATTATTCCACTCAATTCCCAAATACAATATGAATTTGAATGCACCTTGCATTTTGCCCTGTTTCTTGACTAATATTATAGTAAATAATATAATCAAAAGAAAAATCTGCGCAAACACAGTGTTTGCGGTCGAAGAAGGAGAGAGGCGGCTATGGCGGGAGAAATCAGGACCAGGTTCGCACCAAGTCCTACGGGCTACATGCATATCGGTAACTTGCGCACAGCTCTTTACGAATACCTCATTGCAAAAGGGAACAATGGAAAATTCATTCTTAGAATAGAAGATACCGATCAGGAACGCTATGTTGAAGGTGCTACCGACGTCATATATAAAACTCTCGATATGGCCGGTCTAAAGCATGATGAAGGCCCAGACATCGGCGGGTCGTGCGGTCCCTACATACAAAGCGAGCGCAAGGGCTCTTATATGGAGTATGCAAAAAAGCTTGTCGATATAGGCGCGGCTTATTACTGCTTCTGCTCGAAGGAGCGCCTCGCCGCCGTAAAAGAGGAGATCGAGAAGAACGGCGGAACATACAGGTATGACAGACACTGTCTGGGATTGAGCAAGGAAGAGATAGATACAAAGCTTGCCGTGGGAGAGCCTTTCGTCATCCGGCAAAAAATGCCTGATGCAGGAAGCACGAGCTTCGAGGACGCCGTTTACGGCACCATAACAGTTGACAACAGCGAGCTTGAGGATCAGGTGCTCATTAAGTCGGACGGACTTCCTACATATAATTTTGCAAACGTTGTAGACGATCATCTGATGAAGATTACCCATGTCGTAAGAGGCAATGAGTATCTTTCCTCCACGCCCAAGTACAACCTGCTGTATCAGGCCTTCGGCTGGGACATACCGACGTACATCCACGTATCGACCATAATCAAGCCCGATGGCCGCAAGATGTCCAAGCGAAGCGGCGATCCATCGTTCGAGGATCTGATCTCGCAGGGCTATCTTGTCGAGGCAGTGATAAATTACGTAGCGCTGCTCGGCTGGAGTCCCGGGACGACACAGGAGATATTCTCTCTGAAAGAACTCGAGCAGGCCTTCGACATCCACGGAATAAGCAAATCGCCGGCAGTGTTCGATATAAACAAGCTCAACTGGATGAACGGCGAGTATGTAAGAAATATGACCGCCGAGCAGTTTCATGCCGTTGCAAGCCCTTATTACAGCGAGGCGCTTAAATCCTCCGGCATCGACACCTTCAAGGTCAGCAAGCTGCTGCAGCCAAGAACCGAGGTCCTGACCGCCATACCGGGCATTATAGATTTCTTTGAAAGCCTGCCGGAATACGATATAGCCATGTATGAACATAAAAAGATGAAAACCGACACCGCAAATTCGCTGACGGGGCTGGAAGCAGTCCTTCCGGTACTTGAAGGCGTTACAGCCTGGGACAACGACACTTTGTACAGCACTCTAACAGAACTTGCCCAAAACCTTGGCGTAAAAAACAGCCAGATACTCTGGCCAATCAGAACCGCACTCTCGGGAAAGGACGTTACTCCCGGAGGCGCTACTGAGCTTGCCGAGATTCTGGGCAAGGAAGAGTCCGTACGCAGGATAAAAACCGGTATAGAGAAACTAATGGAGTTGCAGAAATAGCACAAGTGAAAAATAATTTCTGCAACGAAATCAAGGTAATATAAGTGCAAGAAAGCTTAATGTGCCGGTACTTTTTCGCATTATATCCAGAAAGGAAAAATGACATGGCTGACGACATTAGAAACGACGAATTGCTGAACACGGAAGCGCCTGAAGCGGCCTCAAATTTCATTTATGATTTTGTCAGCGAAGATATAGAAAGAGGAAAGGTAAATAAAGACGCCATTACCACTCGTTTTCCCCCGGAGCCGAACGGTTACCTGCATATAGGCCACGCAAAGGCTCTCTGCATAGACTTCCTGACGGCCCGGAAATTCAACGGCCGCTGCAACCTGCGCTATGACGATACCAACCCTATAAAGGAGAATGTCGAGTACGCGGAGTCGATGCAGGAGGACATAAAATGGCTCGGGTTCAGCTGGGACGGTCTTTATTACGCCTCCGACTATTTCGATACGATGTACGAATGCGCGGTCAGGCTTATTAAAAACGATCTTGCCTATGTATGTGATCTCTCAGCCGACGAAATACGCGAATACAGGGGGACGCTGACCGAGCCCGGCAAGGAAAGCCCTTACAGGAACCGCTCAGTCGAGGAAAACCTGGATTTTCTGGCACGGATGAAGGCCGGAGAATTTGCCGAGGGGACGAGGGTGCTTAGGGCAAAGATCGACATGGCCTCTCCGAACATAAACATGAGGGATCCCGTGATATACCGTATAATGCGTGTCGAGCACTACAGGATAGGCAGCAAATGGTGCATTTACCCCATGTATGATTTCGCGCACCCTATAGAAGATATGATCGAGAATGTCACACACTCTCTCTGCTCCCTCGAATACGAGGATCACAGACCTTTGTACGACTGGGTCGTAAACAATGCCGGACTGCCCGCAAGATCACGCCAGATAGAATTTGCACGGCTCAACCTCTCATATACAATGATGAGCAAAAGAAAGCTGCTGCAGCTAGTCAACGAAGGGATCGTAGCAGGCTGGGACGACCCAAGGATGCCAACATTGTCGGGCTTGAGGCGCAGGGGTTATACTTCCGCCGCGGTCCGCGATTTCTGTGAACGCATCGGCGTCGCAAAGACCAACAGTATGGTTGATTACGCGCTGCTCGAGCACTGCGTGCGTGAAGACCTGAACTCGGATGCGCCGAGGATGATGGCAGTATTGAGGCCTTTGAAGGTTGTAATCGACAATTATCCCGAAGGTCTGGTCGAATGGTTCGACGTCGAAAACAACCCCGAAAACCTGGATATGGGTACAAGAAAGGTCCCATTTTCACGTATAATATATATCGAGCAGGACGACTTTATGGAAAATCCCCCGAACAAGTATTTCAGGCTATATCCGGGTAATGAAGTGCGCCTGAAAAATGCCTATTTCATCAAATGCAATGAAGTCGTTAAAGATGGCGCGGGAAACATTACCGAGCTGCACTGCTCCTACGATCCGGCCTCCAGGGGCGGAAATTCGCCTGACGGCCGCAAGGTTAAGGGAACCCTGCATTGGGTGTCGGCGGCGCACGCCATAGACGCGGATATACGCCTTTACGACCACCTGTTTACCGATCCTGATCCGGGAGCCGCAGAGGATCTGCATTCGATCATCAGCCCCGCATCGCTCGAGGTGCTGACAGGCTGCAAGCTGGAGCCCAACCTCGCTTCAACGGAACCGGGCGACCACTACCAGTTCCTGCGTATGGGCTACTTCTGTACGGATAAGGATTCTGCGACGGACAGGCTTGTATTCAACAGAACCGTAGGTCTCAAAGATTCATGGGGCAAGGAAGTTAAAAAGGGATAGAATTAAGGTTTTACGCCGTTATTCAACCAATCAAGGAACCGGGCTTCGGTAATTATATCGATACCCGGTTCCTTTGCTTTTT
>JAEYOM010000046.1 GCA_023411715.1 Bacillota bacterium
CAGATGGGGATAGACACAGTGCTGGATGTTGTGAATTTTGACGCTTTGCTGACGGGCGCCGATCTCGTCATTACAGGCGAGGGAAAGATAGATCATCAGTCTCTGCGCGGCAAAGTCGTCTGCGGAGTGGCGCGTAAGGCCAAAAAGGCAGGTGTGCCAGTCATTGCCGTTGTGGGAGATATAGGCGACAACGTTGAGCAGGCTTATGATATAGGCGTATCGGCTATATTCAGCATAAACCGCATGGCTATACCGTTCAGCCAGGCAAAGACCAGGAGCAGGGAAGACCTGAGAGCGGCCATGGACAATCTGACACGGTTCATGCATTTGTGGACGGAATGAAATGCTGTGTTACAAGTATTTACACGCGAGTCAGTACTCGTATGTCAGGATATAACCGAATAAAATCCCTGTCAGCAAAGGCCGTGTCGCGGCATATGTAATATTTGTACGGAATATGGTTTTTAATGTTGAATTTTGATAAAATTATCAGGGGACAAATACCTTATAAGTCCGAAAAAATCAATATGAGAGGTGCAATGTATATGTCGGAAATCAAAATACCCGAGAGGTCCGATGGAATGGAATTCAAAGATAACTGGCGCTTCTGCGTAGGTACGGGAAGGCTTGGACTGGCCTTGCAAAAAGAGTACCTCGATCACCTGTCGATGATCCAGAAGGAGATCGGCTTCAAATATATAAGGGGGCACGGCCTGTTCCACGATGATGTGGGAATTTACCGCGAAGATATCGTGAACGGCGAGGCCAGGCCTTTCTATAATTTCACCTATATCGACAGAATATTCGATTCTTTCCTTGAACGTGGGATCCGCCCGTTCGTCGAATTGGGATTCATGCCAAAGAAGCTTGCGTCCGGGGATGATACGGTTTTTTACTGGAAGGGCAATATAACGCCTCCGAAGGATTATACCAAGTGGAAAGCGCTGATAAAAGCGACAGTTTCCCACTTTATCGACCGCTATGGACTTGAAGAGGTATTAAAATGGCCATTTGAGGTATGGAACGAACCGAACCTGACGAGTTTCTGGAAGGACGCCGATGAAGCCGAATATTTCAAGCTTTATAAGGTCACGGCATCAGCCGTCAAAGAGGTCAGCAGCGGAATCAAGGTCGGAGGACCCGCGATATGCGGCGGCGCAGACCATTGGATCACGGATTTTCTGAAGTTCTGCCATGATGAAAATGTCCCGGTGGATTTTGTTACGAGGCACGCCTATACTTCAAAGGCGCCTGAGATAACGCCGCATTTCTGGTACCAGGAGCTGCATGAAAATACATATATGCTCGACGAATTCAGGCAGGTAAGGGAAATGATCGACCAGTCGCCTTTCTCTGAGCTTCCTTTCCATATCACTGAGTACAACAGCTCCTGGCATCCGCTCAATCCGGTACACGATACGGCATACAACGCCGCCTATATTTCGAGGATTCTCAGCGAAGGCGGGGACTATGTCGATTCATTTTCCTACTGGACCTTCAGCGATGTATTCGAGGAACATGACGTGCCAAGATCTCAGTTCCATGGAGGTTTCGGACTTGTTGCGCTGAACGGGATCCGCAAACCGACCTTCCATGCCTTCAAATTCTTCAGGAGCCTGGGCAGTGAGATCCTGTACAGGGACGAACATATGCTTGCCACGAAGAGGAACGACGGTTCTTATGCCATAGCGGCGTGGAACGACGTCAGCGAAAAGGGTGAGGGCTTCGAACGCGAGATATCGCTTGAAATACCGGCAAATTATGCATCCGCTTTTGTGCAAAGGCATACTGTAAGCGAAGAATACGGCAACCCCTGGAGGACGTGGATAAAGATGGGCAGGCCGAGGTTCCCGTCCCCGCGGCAGGCAGAGACTTTAAGGGAAACAGCGTTGCCCTTGATCACTACTGACAGGGTGGAATGCAAAAACGGCGTTATTTCATTGAAAATAAGGCTCACGAAAAACGAGGTCACACTAATTGAAATTTCGAAAATAAATGATGAATCGGGGACCTATATAGGCCTTGACGACAGCAAGGTCACCAGCTATTGACGCTCGCGCCACAGATGCCGAAAGGAGCGGGCAGCCTCAATTATTGACCAGGCTGTAGGTACTGATCATCAAGGTATGCAGTTGTAAATTTCTGCACAGGGGTATATCATAAACAGTATAAATCCTGTTAAAAACGGGTATTATCTAAACGCAATATGCGATAAGGAGATGTAAAAAATGGCTTTTGCTACATTGAAGGTTCAGGAAAGAACTGAGAAACCGCAGGTATCGAGACGGAATGGTTTTGTACCCGGCGCTATTTTCGGCGAAGGGATCAACAAAGGGATTTCGGTTAAGTTCGAACAGGCTCAATTCGCAAAGGTGCTCAAAAAACACGTAAAAAATGCAAAGCTGCAGTTGGAACTCGGTAGTACGAACAGGCTCTGTCTCGTCAAGGAAGTGCAGAAGGACGTTGTGAGCGGAAAGATCCTGCATGTTGATTTCCAGGCGGTTTCGGAAAATGAGGTCGTAAGGCTGAAGATCCCGATCAATTATGAGGGCGTGGGTTTGCTGGAATCCAGGAAACTGCTGCTACTCCCCAATGTGACTGAACTGGAAGTGGAAGGGAAACTCAGTATACTGCCGGATTCCATAACTTTAGATGTAAGCGGCAAAAAGGCGGGAGACAAGATACTGGTACATGACCTGAAGCTGGCACAGGACGTCAGGGCGCACATTGAAGAAGACAGCATACTGGCTGTCGTTACGTCGCCGAAGGAAGAGGCTCCGGCAGCTGAAGAGAAAGCTGAAGCTAATCCTGCAGAAGCTCCTGCGGCTGGGAAGTAGAAGGATAACGGTTAATAACAATGTAAAAGATCCCTCCGGAATCAGAAAGCTCCGGGGGGGTTTTGTTTTATGTATCTACACAAAATCTACACAACCTTTTTATATCATGTTTGTATAAACCCGAAGACGGACTATGTTTTATAATTCGGAGGCAGATATGGATCAAAAAATATTACACAAGGTTTTGCAGATCGGCGGCATGACATGTACTAGCTGCGAAATGAGAATAGAGAACAAGCTCAGGAAACTTAAAGGCGTTTCCGATGTAAAGGCGATCTATAGCAGTTCCAATGTCTATGTGACTTATGACGCCGATATCGTTGCGCTTGACGAGATCATCGAAGAGATCGAGAAACTCGATTACACCGTAAAAAACAAGAGCAGCGCCCAGCAGGCCGGCAATGTCCGGGAGGGTAAGAAAAGCCGGGACATATTTGGAAGGAATAAGGACGGTAAGTCCGGAGAAAAGAACGGACAGGCCACGGATGGTAAAATGCCCATAAACCAGCTGCTGGGTATAGGCATCATCATTCTGGCATTTTATCTTATCATCAAAAACACCTTAGGTTTTAATTTTATTCCCCAGGTCAACCAGAACATGGGTTATGGTATACTGTTCGTCGTCGGATTGATCACGTCGCTGCATTGCGTAGCGATGTGCGGAGGCATAAACCTTTCACAGTGTGTTTCCTACAAGCAGGATGCCGGAGCTGCGGGCAGACTGGAAAAAGTGAAGCCAAGCCTGCTGTATAATACGGGCAGGGTAATATCCTATACAGTACTCGGTGGCATCGTCGGCGCGCTGGGTTCCGCCGTCAGCTTCTCAGGCACGGCAAAGGGCATCATCGCAATACTTTCGGGTGTTTTCATGGTCATTATGGGTCTCAACATGCTTAATATATTTCCGTGGCTGCGCAAACTGAATCCCAGGATGCCTAAGATCTTCGGAAACAAGCTCCATCAGAACGGCGGCAAATATGGGCCTTTCTATGTCGGACTCCTCAACGGGCTAATGCCGTGCGGTCCGCTGCAGGCGATGCAGATATATGCGCTGGGTACCGGCAGTGCTCTCACGGGAGCTTTGTCCATGCTGTTCTTCAGCCTTGGCACGCTGCCGCTGATGTTCGGCCTGGGAGCTTTGAGCTCATTCCTGAGCGGCAAGTTCACTCATAAGATGATGAAGGTCAGCGCTGTACTTGTAATGGTGCTTGGTATTATAATGTTGAACAGGGGACTCAATCTGTCCGGCTTCAATATAGGCGGCGCTGTCTTCGCTTCATCCACGGCTGCCGCGTCAGGCAATGTGGCGCAGGTATCGGGCAATGTCCAGACAATAACAACAACGCTTAAACCGAGCAGCTACACGCCTTTCATAGTACAGAAGGGCATCCCCGTCAAATGGACGATAAAAGCTGACGCTTCTTCCATAAATGGCTGTAATGAAACTGTGACGATACCCAAATACGGGATCTCGCAGAAGCTTATTCCGGGCGATAACGTGATCGAGTTCACGCCTGATGCTGAAGGTAATATCCCGTATACCTGCTGGATGGGCATGATAAGCAGCAATATCAAGGTGGTCGCAGATGTCGGCAAGGTAACTCAAAGCGACATTGACCAGTCGCAAAGTCAGGGTTCATCGTCCGGCATAGGCGCCGGAGGCTGCTGCGGAGCGACGCCGCCCGGATTCGCAAACGGAAAGATACCTGCTGACAATATCCAGACTGCAAAGCAGAACGGCGATACGCAGGAGTTAACAGTCACAGTAGACAACAACGGTTATACCCCGGCTGCATTCGTAGTACAGAAGGGCGTTCCGGTGGTCGTGAAATTCAAGACCAGCCAGCTTAGCGGCTGCAATTCTAGTGTATTCTTCCCCGAATTCAACGGCGGGATAGACCTGGCAAAGCAAACGGAAACGCCGGCGCTACCGGCAGATCAGGATTTTACGTTTCAGTGCAGCATGAATATGTTACATGGCTATGTGAAAGTGGTAGATAATATTAATAGCTTCGATATAGCCTCCGTAAAGAAGACGATCGAAAATTATAAGCCGGCCGCCGGCAACACTGGCGGAGGGGGATGCTGCGGCTGAGTTATTGAGGTGATTCGTGCCGGTCGATACTTGCTGAAATCAACACGCTCTATTTGGCTCTACTCATATGTTCTCTGTATAAAGTCAGCCGGCACTAAAACTACCGGCTCAGTAACACAACTGGTGTAACGCAAACAACCGGCTTAGAAAAATTAATATAGGAAGTGAAATCATGATCCGAAAGGAATCGTTAAATATATCTGGAATGTCCTGCTCGGCATGCGCCGCCAGGATCGAGAAAGGCCTTGGCAAGCTTGAGGGCGTAAGCTCTGCGAACGTCAACTTTGCCGTGGAGAAGGCGACCGTCGAGTTTGACGACAGTCAGGTCAACGTGCAAAAGTTTGAAGAGGTCATCAATAAATTAGGTTACGGTGTAATAAAAAAGAATGAACAAAGCGAAAACAAGGCCGTCCTTAACATAACCGGCATGACATGCGCCTCCTGCTCCGCGAGGATCGAAAAGAAGCTTTCGAAGCTTGACGGAGTAAGTGCGGCAAATGTAAATCTGACCACCGAAAAGGCAACGGTGGAATATGATCCGTCGAAACTGAAGGTTTCCGATATGGTCAAGGCTGTAAAGGATCTCGGTTATAGCGCTGAGAAGGCGGAAGAGGTTTCGGCGGACCGGGAAAAGGAACAGAGGGAAAAGGAAATAAGGACGCTCAAAACGACGCTGATTATTTCGATCGTGCTGAGCTCGCCTCTGCTGCTTGCAATGATACTTTCAGTCCTGGGGATAGATGTCCCTTTCCTGCACAATCAGTATTTCCAGTTGATCATTGCGACTCCGATACAGTTCGGGATCGGATACCGCTTTTACAAGCATGCATATTACGCACTGAGGTCGGGAAGCGCCAATATGGATGTGCTCGTTTCCATGGGCACCTCGGCGGCGTACCTTTACAGCTTATATAATGTTTTCTTCGAACCGCCGACGATGGGCGGAATGAAGAACCTTTACTTCGAGGCCGCCACGGTCATCATCACACTTATACTTCTTGGAAAATACCTTGAGGCGTCAGCAAAGGGCAAGACTTCCGAAGCGATAAAGAAGCTTATGGGCCTGCAGGCAAAAACGGCAAGAGTTATAAGAAACGGCGAGGAAACCGACATACCGATGGAAGAGGTGGAAGTCGGTGATGTTATTGTAGTAAGACCCGGAGAAAAGATCCCGGTCGACGGGAAAATACTCGAAGGCAACTCTGCAATCGACGAGGCAATGATTACGGGCGAAAGCCTGCCGGTCGAAAAGAAGCCGGGCGATCAGGTAACAGGCGCTACAATAAACAAATTCGGCACATTTAAGTTTGAGGCAACCAAGGTAGGAAAGGATACCGCTCTTTCGCAGATTGTAAAGATGGTGGAGGACGCGCAGGGCTCCAAGGCTCCCATCCAGAAGATCGCGGACAAGGTATCGGGGATATTTGTCCCGGTAGTTGTGGGAATCGCTTTGGCTGCGTTCCTTATCTGGTACTTTTCTACGGGTGACTTTACGAAGGCGATCGTAAGCGCTGTCTCAGTCCTCGTAATAGCCTGCCCGTGCGCTTTGGGGCTTGCTACGCCGACGGCGATAATGGTCGGCACGGGCAAAGGCGCTGAGAACGGCATACTGATAAAAGGCGGGGAGCATCTTGAAACAGCCTGCAAGCTCAATGCTGTAGTGCTGGACAAGACCGGCACCATTACGAAGGGACAGCCCGAAGTGACCGATATCGTCACGCTCGGCGACTTGGACAAGAAGGCCGTATTGAAACTCGCAGCGATATCGGAAAATAAATCGGAGCATCCGCTGGGCGTTGCAATCTTTGAAAATGGCAAAAAGGAAATCGGTGCCATCCCAGATCCCGAACGTTTTGAAGCGATCCCGGGACGCGGCGTACTTGCCGGAATCGGGGACAGGCAGGTTTATATAGGCACTCGCAAGCTTATGCTCGAGCAGAACATCGACATAGGTCCGATAGAGAATAAGCTCACGCAGCTCGAGGACGAAGGCAAAACTGCCATGCTGATGGCTGTGGACGGCAAGCTTGAGGCTATTATAGCTGTTGCCGATACGCTGAAGGAAAACTCGCAGGAGGCAATAGCGGACCTTCAGAAGATGGGCATCGATGTGTATATGATAACGGGTGACAACAAGCGGACGGCAAATGCGATAGCAAAGCAGGTCGGTATCTCCAACGTGCTGGCTGAGGTCCTCCCCGAAAACAAGGCACAGGAGGTCGAAAAGCTCAAAAAGTCCGGCAGGATGGTCGCCATGGTCGGGGACGGCATAAATGACGCGCCTGCTCTGGCAACAGCGGATATCGGCATGGCGATCGGCACAGGTACGGACGTGGCTATCGAAGCAGCCGACATAACGCTGATGCGAGGCGATCTCAGGACAATACCTGCATCCATTAGGCTTTCGAGAAAAACCATGAGCAAGATAAAACAGAATCTCTTCTGGGCATTCTTTTACAATGCAATAGGTATACCGTTCGCGGCGCTTGGCCTGTTGAATCCTATGATAGCGGGAGCGGCCATGGCGTTCAGCTCGGTGTCCGTGGTTACGAATTCACTCAGCCTGAAGCGTTACAGTCCAGAAGGAAGCTCCTCCGCAAAGGAAGAGACCGACGAATGGATGAAAAGGCAGTGGATAACTGAAAAAAGCAATACAGATAATACAGGCAGCAAATAAGCGGGGAAGTTCCCTGAACAGGGGCGGTTCACCAGCTCAGAATGAGCAAGGGGACGGTCCCCCGACTCATTATATAAAAACGGAGGGATTAATATGTCAAAGGCAACAACAACTCTTAATGTGGAGGGCATGTCATGCAGCCATTGCGAAAACGCGGTGAAAAAATCCGTTGGCGCATTGGAAGGCGTCGACAGTGTTTCGGTGGATCTCAAGGGCGGCAAGGTAACTGTCGGCTTTGATCCTCAGAAGGTCGACCTTAACGCGATAAAGGACACTATCGAAGATCAGGGCTATGATGTGAAATAGCCTCCGAAGATATAAAGTAAAGCAGAAAGCCCCATTTGGGGCTTTTTGTCGTGGAACATAGTTCGTGATTTTCAAAGGCGCCCGATGCCCCTGAGAATCTTTATAATGCGTCGGAAATCTTCATCATTTCTTCACAAATGAAATGTAATATCAGATACATCCAAAATCGTAATAAAATTTATCTACTGGGAGGTCACTTCACATGAACGATGCCATGACACACTACATGGAACTGCTGGCAACGGCACAGCCCTGGCACCTGCTTATTTTTATGGCGGTTCCGGTCATCTGCGCCGAAACATTGGCGATCACCGAACTGATCGTTTTGTTTACCCGCAACATGACTGGCAAGGCAAGAGCAATCAATAAGGCAACAGGTATTTTTGCAGGCATTTATTTTCTCGGCATTTTCATTTATCTTCTGATCAGCACAGTCATACCGCTGACCGTGAACGGCGGCTGGAGAGGACCGGCCGATGTGCTCGCCGTGGGCTTTTACCTTTCCGGGATAATTCCTTTCCTTGGCCTGACGCTTCTAGAGCTCGGAGTTATCGGCAGGAAAAGGAGCGAAGTCGATAAAGTCAAGCTTCATGTGATACTTGTGGGCATATTCCTTGTCGTTGCGCATGTGGCCATGATTTTTGGAATGCTCAACCCTAACCTGTTTATTATGAAGGCAATGTGATAGAGGCAGAGATGGCCTCATTTGCGCCGGAACTGTCGGGCGGGCAGCGATATGGCTGACCGCCCTTTGCGTTACTTATAGGCTATTGAGATATTTTTATTAAATTGGATTTTTTTATTGACATAGTAGCCGGGCCGGAGTATTATAATACTAATCTTATCAAAATACTAGGAAATAAAACGGCACTCAAAGCGAAATACGTACTAAAAGGAAAAACACTAGGTAGAAGGCCTGGTTATTTTTTAAGCTCATAAGCCTATTATACATATAGGAATTGTAAAGGAGAAGAGACATGGCTAGAATTTCACCGGTGGTATATGAAAATGCAAGTGAAGCCGTCAGAGAGCAGTTTGACGACCAGGTCGTCAAACATGGGCGGATAACGAACATGAAAAAAACATTGCTGCACTCGCTCCCGGCCTTTCACGCGCTGATGGAGTGGTACCCACTCAGGGATGAGGTGGGCAGATTCATTGGCGACAAGGGAGTAAATTATTTCTGTTATTCCATATCATCGCAAAATGATTGCCTCATATGTTCCACTTTCTTTCGCAGAATACTGATCGAAGCGGGAGAAGATCCCGATTCACCGGTATTTTCCGAGGAGGAACAGGTATTGGTCGATTTCGGCCGGCGCTGTGTGACAGAACCGACAAGGGTGGACGATGAGCTCTATTCGAGACTCAAAAAATTTTACAATGATGAACAGATTGTATTACTGACGGCATTCGCGGGTCTAATGATAGCGACGAACCTTATCAACAATGCGCTGCAGGTGGACCTTGACGAATACCTTGTCAGTTACAGCAGGAGGTAAAAAACATGGGAGAGTTTTCAGGCAAGACGGTGTTTATAACCGGTGCGGCAAAAGGGCAGGGAAGGGCCGCCGCCCTGGCATTTGCAAAGGAAGGGGCCAATATCATAGGCTTTGACCTCGGCAGCAAGATCGGCTATCCCGCCTATAACAACAGTTCGTCGGATGACCTGGACAAACTGAAGCAGGACGTGCAAGCTTTGGGAGCTAATGCGACGGTTTTTACGGGCGATGTACGGAAGACGGAAGATGTTGAAAGAGCTGTGGCAGGCGGAACCGAGACCTTCGGCACGGTCGATGTCCTCTTCAATAACGCGGGTATTTGTGCATACGGTCTAGCACATGAACTCACCGAGGCGGAATGGGATGCCATGCTCGACATCAATCTCAAGGGGTCGTGGCTGACTGCAAAATATGTCATACCTCATATGATCAAACATAAAAGCGGCGTGATCATCAATAATTCATCAATTGCGGGCTTGCGCGGGATGAACCGCCTTTCACACTATGCCGCGTCAAAATGGGGTCTTGTTGGTCTGACCAAATCGCTTGCGCTTGAACTGGCGCCTTACAATATCAGGGTGATAAGCATTCACCCGACCGGAGTGAACACTCCGATGAACGATGGGCTTGCATTCCTTGAAGGAACTACGGTCGAGGAAATTGCGGAGCGTTCGGCAGGAAACCTGCTGCCTGTACCCTGGATCGAGCCTGAGGATGTAGCGGAAGCAGTGCTTTTCCTTGCAAGTAAAAAGTCAAGGTTCGTAACAGGCAGCCAATATGTGCTGGATGCAGGTCTTCTTACAAGATAGGAGATCATATCCGGCGCTGGCAGCGGGAGATTTGAAGCCGATGCCGTCAGAAATAAAAAATAATACAAAAATTATCGGAGGTACATCATGAAAAGATTGAGTTTAGCTGTGACTGTAATAACAATTTTAGCCCTGCTGCTGACGGCTTGCGGGCAAACTTCACAAAACCAGACGCAGGCGTCTGCAGCCGCATCAGGCGAAGCAACCGCGCAGGCGGCAGGTGCCGAAGGAAGTACTGCGGCAGGGACGACCGGAGATACCGCCGTTGAGCCGCAGGTGATAAAGGTGGGTACGATGGGTACTTACGAACCTTTTTCCTACGTTGACGCAAGCGGGAATCTGACGGGCTATGACATAGAAGTACTGCGTCTTGTTGAAAAAGCCGACCCCAGCCTCAAATTCGAATTCATATCCGGTCCCTGGGATTCACTGTTCCCCGGACTTGACTCGGACAAATTCCAGCTCCTAGCAAACCAGATCACTTCCAACCCCGATCGTCAGGCTAAGTATTTGCTGTCTAGGAACACATACGCTTTATGCGTGAGCCAGTTGATCGTCAAAAAGGGCAGGACCGGTATCAAATCGCTCAACGATCTGAAGGGCAAAAAGATCGGCGCTACCGTAGGGGATTCCTTTACCCGTGTATTGGAGGATTGGAACAAGGAAAACGGGAATATCCTCAATATCGTTTATTATGAAGAAGACATCACTACAATACTTCAGGATATAGCAAACGGGCGCGTCGACGCTACTCTAAACGATCCCATCATGGCCGTTTCAAAGGCCAAGACCCAGAATCTCGAAGTCGAGCCCGTGGGCGAACGCATCGCTGCTGACCCGACATATTTCATAGCAAAAAAGGACGCCACCGGAGAGAAGATCATGGATAAGATCGACGCAGCGCTGTCCAGTCTGAAAGCTGACGGTTCGTTAAGCAAGCTGTCGATAGACTGGTTCGGAGTGGACTATTCCAAGTAAGAACAGATTTTCAGTAAGAATAGATTTTCAAGTAAGAATAGATTTTCAAGTAAGAACAGATTTCCAAGTAAGAATAGATTTCCAAGTAAGAATAGATTTCAGAGGAGGAGCTCATGCAGGGAAACGGACTACTTGATCTGAATTACATGTTACAGCTCATACCGCGTGTTGCGGCAGGAATTCCGGTTTCCCTGTCATTGGCCCTTGTTGCTTTTACCTTTGGCATAATACTGGGATTCGCAATAGCTCTGATAAAGATATACAAAGTGCCTGTACTGTTGCAGATTGCCTGTGTATACGTTTCATTCATGCGCGGGACGCCGCTGCTCGTTCAGATATTCCTCTCGTATTACGGGATACCGATGGTTCTGAGATACTTAGGCGGTATTTACGGCTGGAATATCGATATATCGTCCATACAGGCCATAACCTTCATGTATGTTTCATTTTCATTGAATGTCGGAGCTTATCTTTCGGAGACGATACGATCTGCTATCCTGTCCGTCGGAAAAGGTCAGATAGAGGCTGCGGAATCCATAGGGATGACTGCTCCGCAAGTAATGCGGCGTATCGTCATACCACAGGCGGCGGTAGTCGCAATACCGAACCTCGGCAATTCATTTATCGCATTGCTGAAGGATACATCGCTTGCCTTTGCCGCTTCCGTGCCCGAAATAATCGGACAGGCAAAAATAGCCGCGGCGCGTTCCTCAAAATTCTTTGAGGCATATATAATAGCTGCGGAGATATACTGGCTGATCTGTATAATATTCGAGCGACTGATGATTTTCGGGGAGAAACGGCTGCGCCGGCATGAACGGGGTGTTGTAAATGATTGAGATACGGGATTTGCATAAATCCTTTGGCAGGTACGAGGTCCTGAAGGGTATCGAACTCGATGTCGCAGCCGGAAGCGTCGTAGCGGTTCTGGGACCGAGCGGCTCCGGGAAATCTACGCTGCTGAGGTGCATCAACCTGCTCGAGCGTCCGCAGACCGGAACTCTGAAAATAGGTGAGCTTCAGCTCGATTACAGTAAGGTCCGCAGGAAACAGGTCATGGATGTACGTAAAAAAACTGCAATGGTGTTCCAGGGCTTCAACCTATTTGCACACAGGACGGCTCTTGGGAATGTGACGGAAGGCCTTGCCGTTGTGATGAAATTGGGCAGGGAGGAAGCTCGTGAAATTGCCCGGTCATACCTCGAAAAGGTTGGCCTCGGCAACAGAATGGATTACTATCCGTCCCAGCTCTCGGGAGGGCAGCAGCAACGCGTTGCGATCGCACGCGCTCTCGCGATGAAGCCTGACGTTATACTTTTCGACGAACCGACCAGCGCGCTCGACCCCGAGCTTGTGCAGGAAGTGCTGGG
Organism: Bacillota bacterium; assembly: GCA_023411715.1. Classification (GTDB taxonomy): domain Bacteria; phylum Bacillota; class Clostridia; order Acetivibrionales; family DTU013; genus JAEYOM01. The sequence continues at coordinate 12,575 of JAEYOM010000046.1, forward strand.
CGTTATGAAAAAAATAGCAAAGACAGGCATCACCATGGTCGTTGTAACCCATGAAATGAGTTTTGCACGTGATGTGGCAACCGATGTGATTTTTATGGATCAGGGTACAATAATAGAAAAAGCGCCTGCGCAAACATTTTTCAGAAATCCGCGGGAATCCAGGACAAAGCAGTTTTTGCAGCTTATTACACCTGATAATTATGTGATTTGAAACTATGAATATGAAAAAAGTTTTGGTAAAAGAAAGATGGCAGGGCGGCGGAGAAATCCGAAGGGGCTGATTGCTGATATTATAAATGTTGTATATAATGGTACCGTTGAGGATAAAACGCTTAACGAGCTGTTGAAATAACGTATAAGTTGCCCGAAATATATTGATAGCGGGAGATGGTCATTTGACGGATATCGGGGTTTTTGAAAAATGGCTCGATGAAAGTTCACGTATCGTTTTCTTCGGGGGAGCAGGCGTATCGACTGAAAGCGGTATTCCGGATTTCAGGAGCGTCGACGGCCTGTATAACCAAAAATATGATTACCCACCCGAGACGATATTGAGTCATACCTTTTTCATGCAGAGAACTGCTAAATTCTATGAATTCTACAGGGATAAAATGATATTTACCGGCGCCAGACCAAATGTGACTCATGTCAAGCTGGCGCAGCTCGAAGCGGCCGGCAGGCTAAGCGCCGTTGTAACGCAGAATATAGACGGTCTCCATCAGTTGGCTGGAAGCAAAAAGGTACTCGAGCTCCACGGTTCGGTACACCGCAACTACTGTATGAAATGCGGCAAAGCCTACGGGCTCGATGCCGTTCTGAATTCGGAAGGCGTGCCGCTCTGTGAATGCGGCGGCATTATCAAGCCTGATGTGGTGCTGTACGGGGAAGGGCTTGACGATGCTGTCGTGGATGAAGCAGTGCGCTGTATAGCGGCCGCGGATATGCTTATAGTCGGCGGCACTTCGCTGTCGGTTTATCCTGCGGCAGGCCTTGTAAGGTATTATCCCGGCAAACGGCTGGTGCTTATAAATAAATCGGTGACGCCATACGACAATTATGCCGACCTGCGGCTGCAGTGCGGCCTCGGAGAGGTGTTTTCGAAGGTGGGATAGAGACCATCAGGTGAACCCAGATAACCCCGAGGTTAGGGGAGTTTATTAAAAGTGGATTAAATGGAGGCAGGAAATATGGAACACATCATAAGAACTTCTAGGCAGGACGAAATGATCAACATAACCGAACTTGTCAGGCAGGACATTCAGAAAAGCGGCGTAACCAACGGCTCTGTGATTGTGTTCGTGCCGCACACGACGGCCGGCATCACCATAAACGAGAATGCCGATCCCGATGTAGTTTACGATATGCTGTCCATATTAAGAAAGATATCGCCTGAAAGCAACAGCTACCGGCATGCAGAAGGCAACTCGCACGCGCACGTCAAGGCCTCGCTTATGGGCTCGTCCTGTACCGTCATTATAGAAAACGGCCAGCTCAGGCTCGGAACCTGGCAGGGTATTTATTTTTGCGAATTCGATGGCCCGAGGAATAGAAAGTTATATACGAAAATAATATGATTTGAAAGGCTCGGGTAGGAATTAATGATATTTTTCTTTTCCGGCACGGGTAACTCGTATTTTGTCGCTTCCAAGATAGCTTCACGTACAGGTGAAGGCTTGGCGCCCATCGCCCGCCTGTTGAGAAATGCCGAAGGAGGGTATGAGTACACCCTTCGGGATGGCGAGGTCGTGGGCTTTGTCTACCCGATCTACGCATGGGCGCCTCCCAGGATAGTTCTGAATTTTATATCCAAACTGAGACTCAGAAATTATAATAACAATTACATGTTTTCAGCCGCCACCTGCGGAGATGATACCGGCAATTCCGTCAAGCTTCTTCGAAGAAGCCTGCAAAAAAGGGGCCTCAACCTGGATGCATGTTTTTCGGTAAGGATGCCTAATAACTACGTATTTATAATGGATGTGGACCCTGAAAATCTTAAAAAGGAAAAGCTTGATGCGGCGGAAAAAGCGATAGACGGTATATACGATGCAATAAAGGAGAAAAGGACAATCACCGTCGACCATCTATCAATAAGGTTCCCGGGTCTAAAAACCGCATTGGTAACACCATTGTTCAACAATTTAGGCATACGTCCGCGGAGGTTTTTTTCTGAAGACAGTTGCACGGGCTGCGGAATATGTGAGAAGGTATGCTCTAACCAGAATATTAGGGTGAATGGGAGACCGGTTTGGGGAAACCATTGCAGCCAGTGCTTCGCGTGCCTTCATTATTGCCCCACAAAGGCCGTGCAGTATGGCCGCGGGACGTGTAAAAAGGGCAGGTATACCAATCCCAATGTAAAAGTCAGCGATATGTTCAACGATAAATAAAAGTTGCGCACTGTATGGCAGAAGAATTGGGAGTGTCCCTAATTTTGTGTTCCTTTTTTATCTTTAGTTAATATGATTTACATAATGTTTATTCCAAGATAATAGAATTGCATTCCTGAAACGTCAGTAAAATTGCATGTATTGGATTTGTCGCAGTTGCGTCTTTCGTTTAGTTCGTATTTTATTAAAAGTGCGAAATGACTCTAATGTGCGCCCCATGTCACGGACATTTTGCAATTGTACCTTATACTTTTAACAATACTGTACAAAATTTCAAGTAAGGTACGCAACGAGGCGACATAATACATAAATTACTATCATTATCGCACTAAATCTCGCTAAAAGCTCATAAAAAAACTCAGCTTTTACACAAATATTTGTACATTACTTGAAATTTTGTACAGGAAACAATGAATCGTTAATTCAAATCCAGCCTCATAAATTCCTGTTTATCAGAAAAATCTCGTACAAACGTCACTTCGCCCTTTCAAACGAGTATGTAATATGGATTTGTTACAGTTGCACATTTAATAAAAAACTGCGATTTACCGCTCCTCGGATTATGCTTATGATATGCGTTCTTCTAACCATTTTGCAACGCCGTCATTGTCGTTAAT
>JAEYOM010000072.1 GCA_023411715.1 Bacillota bacterium
TGCCCGTAGAAATCAAGCAGCAGACCGATCGTATATATCTCATCCATAACTTCAGACAACCCTGCTTTCTTTTCAAACACAGGTGTAAAGCAAAATTACTTTACACCTTATTTTAATGTAAGCAGGCTAGATTGTCAAGGATTCATATGAAATTTGCCTTGTAGTATCCGAAAAATACTCAGGACAGTCTCAAAAATCACTCGGATCGCATCAAATACTCTTCCGCCAGAGTGTGATCCCGCTGTATCCCCTGTCGTATCCGTATTCGAGCAGCTTGTCATATATCGGTGAATCCTCTATTTTGACAGGTTCGGCTTCATTGCCTTCTTTCCAGTACTCGGTGAAGATATTCTTTTTACCGACCCACAAGCAGCGATTCTGAAAGGAATTGACAAAGCTTGCGGCAGCTTTTTCGGTAACCTCCTGCTGATCGGTCAGCGGTTGGAAAGTGGAGCCGTATTCCCTGACAAGCAGGACGGGTTTGCCGTTTTCGAAAACCATGGCAGTTCCCTGTTGTTTCGGAAATCTTACGGGTAGAGCCGACGATAACAGATCCCTGTATGGGTTTGCAGGGTCGCAGCTGCAAAGCGTGATATAGCTTTCAGCTTGCTGGGGCTGGTCGAACTGCCTGATCTGTTCCAGGTCATTGTCCCTTGCGAATTGTATTCCTGAGAGCCCTTCGAGATAGAAGCCTCTTTTGATCCCGCTCGTAAACTCATTATTTTTAAGCCAGTTATACAGCTCAGACCAGCTGTACCTGCTTTTTTCGATACATGCAACTTCTTTAGAAACAAGTCCATAACGATCGAGAAGACTCTTGATATATCCGGGCTTACCGGCACCATCAGTATCTGCTGCAGACATCGATATCCTATACCACCTTCCCATATTGGGATAAGTGTTATATTTCGTCCATGGGGAATTCTTACGCTCGTTGTCGGCATAATACCGGATGACGGAGAATGAATCATTTGAAATAACTCCGCACCATACCAACCTCTCCATTTTGGCCAGAAGATCGGCAGGCGCTATCGCAAGCTGCTTCGAGATATCCTTCAGGAAACATGCTCCCCGTTCATCTAACAGTTTAAGCAGCATCTCCTCATATTCATCCAGAGTGAATTCGAGCCGTGGCAGACCGGAAGGAATAAAATCGTCGGTAGTTAATGGGCCAGGTCCGAAAGACCCAGAAGACCCAAAAGACCCAAAAGACCCAGAAGGCCCAAAAGACCCAAAAGATGCGATTTCAGCCGATGCTTCGGAGGCTGTTTTGACGGATACTTCAGCAGGAACTACTGCGGCTGTTTTGGACGCTGATCTGGCGGATATTTCAGCAAGAGCCACATAAGCTGATCTAGCCGATAATTCAGCAAATTTTCCATCGGTTGTTCCGCCGGATACTGAATAAGACCCTCCGTTGGATTCTCCATAGCCCGAGGCATCTTCTCTGTTTATCACAAAAGCGGTTTCCCTGGTATTGCCGTTAGTCCTGCAGATCCATTGCACAGTTCCTGTAGAGCAGAGATAGTCGAGCATCTTGGGCTCATACTTTGCAATCCTCGTTGGAAATATGAAATCCTCCCACCAGGATACCGGGAAAAATCGCCCCTGCAGAAGCTTTATAACCTCGAAAAGCTTGTCTTCGGCAGGCAGTACGCTATCATTCAGTAAATGCCTGCTGAAATAGTATTGGCAGTAAACTTCGGTCGGTTTGGGCTTCATATCGCTTCGAGCCATCTGTATGGTCTTCTTCTTGATCCTCTCATATACCTTTCGATGGCAGTATATGCTCTCTTCCGGTGTTTCCATCTGCTTCAGCAAAAGTATTTCGCCGGTAGCGCATAATGCTTTCAGAGCTGTACTTACGATTTCTTTCTTCATCGAATAGCTCACTGACAGATCATTAATCGTAAAGACGCCGCAGTAGAGAACATGCCTTCGCATGAGCCTGATCGCAGCTTCATCGACCTTTGGCGCAAGCTCGAAAATGTAGCTGCTCAGAAGTTCGACAGCCGGAATTTCGGTCTCGTTGCCGGGCAGTCCGCACCTGATCGTGGACTTCATAAGATCACGGCCGGAGGTAACGCAATACAGAGGGTAATCCTCTGCGGCGATCCAATAGAGCTTCGCACGATCATCCGTACTATCTTCTGAGCTCTCGCCCGTACTATCCTCCGCACGATCATCCATGCTATCTTCTGAGCTGTCGTCCGCACTATCCTCCGAACTATCCCCCGTACTATCGTCCATATAGAACCTTATTACTCTTCTTTGTTCCTCCAGTTGCTGCAAATAGGCTGCAACAGTGTCGTAATCCGCCTCTTTGAATTGTCTGGAGCCGTATGGTTCGGCTTTGATTTCTCCGAAGGAATATATGAAATAATAAAGATCATCGGCATTTGAGAGCTTTCTGCTGAATTTATAATTGATGAGTTCATTTTCAATGGCTTTTATCGCGCGCGGATCGAGCAGCTCATATTCTCCGTTCACACCTGCCGCAAGCCTTATGAAATCCCGGTCGTTGACAAGCAGCTGGTTCCTGCGCTCAGCAACAGGCAGATCATAGGCATACTGGTATATCTGCCAGAAGTTGAATATCAGTTCGGCTGAGAAAGGAGAAGGTTTTTCGGTATATACGTCAATTACCTTAACAATCCCGAGACTGATCTTTTCCGCGAGATCACAAAGACTCCTGATGTCAAAAATATCATTGACACATTCACGGTAAGTCTCAACGACCGCGGGATGATCGGGCTCCTTCAGTACGGCTTCGGCAGTCTCGGCACATCTCAGGCGCTGTATCCACAAGGGAGTCCTTTTACCGAAGCCCTGCATATCGACAAGAAGGGAGCGCGTCAGATTGTAGCGCAGATTAATATTGAACAGGGGGGCATCCGGGAGCAGTTCCAGAACTTCGTTCTCGAGCTCTTCGCGGTCGATCAGCGAAAACAGGTTTGACAGCTTTCCCGTATAACCGAATATGTGAAGCAGTATGCCGTCGTTGTTATATACATACTCCATCCTGCAGTTCAATAGTTTAGTCAGTTTTGAATGCAGCAGGACGGCAAGAGGAGCATGTATCCTTCCGCCGAAGGGCGAATGGATCACTATTCGCCTGTCGCCGGTCTCGTCGCTGAAGTGTTCGCACACTATTCGTCCCGCGCCCGGGAGCAACCTCGTATCTTCGAGCTGGTCGGCCAGGTAGTTTCTGAGGTTATCGGCCGCGGTCCTGTCAAGGCCGCATTCACCGGCCATAAAATCATAGAAGCTCTCAGAGTTATATTTGCTCTCAAGCTGCTTAAGAAACTCACTGCGCTTTTTCCCTGTTTCATAGGTCCTCAGTATCTGGTCGCCCATCCAGAATGGGATCTTGGCGCCCGAAGCGTTGGACGGGCTGACTATGACACGATCCTTTTCGATCTTCTCGAGCCGCCACACCGAACTGCCAAGATAAAACCTGTCTCCGAGCCTGCTTTCGAATACAAACTCCTCCTGTAATTCTCCTACCTTTACACCCGTGTCCTTTAAATAGACGGTGTAATTGCCCTTGTTTGGTATCGTACCGCCGCTCATCAGGCACATTCTTCTGCCGAGAGGAGTGCTTCTGACCGTTCTTTCGCCTTTATCGTAAATGATCCTCGGCTTCTTTGAACCCGGATCATCTGCCGGAGACGGATCCGAAAGCATCAGCAGCACGTCCTCGAATTGTTTCCAGGGAAGCTCCCTGTACGGGTATGAACTTTTTACGATACTGTATATGACCTCCGCTTTTTGTTCGCCTTCACAGGCGATCGAGGTTATCTGCTGGGCCAGGATATCAAGGCAGTTCTGCGGTACATGGATGTTCTCAATCTCATAATTTTTAGCCTGGTATGACACAAATGCCGAATCGAGCAGATCGCTCCTGGTCTTCGGAATGATCACACCCTTGCTGACTGCGTCGAGTCTGTGACCTGAACGCCCGATCCTCTGCAAGACCTGTGATACTGAAACCGGCGAGCTTACCTGAACCACAAGGTCGATGGAGCCGATGTCTATACCCAGTTCAAGAGAGGATGTAGCGACGAGGCAGGTAAGTTCGCCGTCCTTCAGCTGGCGCTCAAGCTCCTGCCGGACTTCTTTCGATATGCTTCCGTGGTGCGTTTTGACGAACGGCTCACCGTTCAGCATATTAAGACCTGCAGCCACCATTTCGGCAACCCTTCTGTTGTTGACAAATATCAACGTGGATCTGTGGGCGCGAACCAACGCCAGCAATTCGCCATAAATCGCGGGCCAGACAGTATTGCCGGGAAGGACTTTGAGATCCTTGACCGGCAGGCTTACTTTCAGATCAAAGGACCTTTTTTTATCACAGTTGATAATGGTAATGTCTCTGGGCAGAACGGTATATGCGGAATCGATAGTACCGGCAGTTCCAGATTTTTCTTGCAAATCATGTGTAACATGTACGTTATTACCTGCCAGAAATCTTGCAGCTTCCTCAAGCGGATTTATTGTTGCCGTAAGACCGATGCGTTTCAGCGGCTTTCCCGCTGTCTGCTCAAGCCTCTCGAGAGTAACAGCCAGATGGACGCCCCTTTTGTTGGCGCAGATAGAATGTATCTCGTCTACTATAAGATATTCAACAGTGGTGAATAATTTCCGGTAGGTTTCCGATGTGAGCATTATGTAGAGGGACTCAGGCGTTGTTATGAGTATGTCGGGCGGGTATTTGGCCATTCTGGTCCTGTCCTTTTGGGGGGTATCGCCTGTCCTTATGGCTGTCTCCACATCAGGCAGCTCAAGCCCCTCGGCTGCGGCTTTTTTCCTGATGCCGTCTATAGGTAATTCAAGGTTTCGGTATATATCATTGTTCAGAGCTTTCAAGGGAGATATGTAAACTATTTTAATCCCCGTATTCCTGCTGCCTGGCTTTTTAGTCGAATATATCCAATCCAGGCATTTCAAAAACGCCGCGAACGTCTTGCCTGAGCCCGTCGGAGCGCATATCAGCACGTTTCTGTCCGACGCAATCTCAGGCCAACCCTTGTGCTGAGGTTCGCTGGGCTCCCCTATGTTTTCCCTGAACCAATCCCTAATGACCGGACTGAAGCTCCCTAACGCATCCGTTTCTTTACCTGTGAAAACTGATGTATTTTTTGAATTGGCCGGATTTATCGAATTTGTTGATTTTGCAGAATCTATTGTAACTTTCATCGCAATCCCTCACGCCAAACCTATTTAATCGTATTAATATGATTTTATTTATATATTCATATTTTTTGTACCGACTGGTTTATGTGGAGAACATTATGCTCAGAGACTTAGAGCATGTCAATTCGAACATATATAAAGCAAAATCACGTCCTGTCCGAGCGACCAGGCCCTCAGGCGAGGCACGTTTGATTTTGCAAAAAAGGTTCGAATTTACATGCTCTTTGGAACGAAGTATAGTTCTCTAATAAACCAGTCGGTACAACGGGTATTATTATTCAATAACTATCATATCAAACATGTGTTCGCTTGTAAAGAATTGCCTTTATATTGCTCCCACTATTATATCTTGAATCAGATTGGTGAGGACATTTGTCGCCACGCAAGGAAAAAAGCACAGGAATACTCGTGTATTCCGAGCATTTTTGACACAGTGTGGCGGCAAATAGACCACCAAGATAGTGCAAGATCTATTCGTGGGAGCAATACTTATCTCAACGAGTCTATAAGCTTGCCGAGTTCATCCACCTGCTGCTTTAGCTCGTCATATTTATCGATTATATCGTTAACCTTCTGCTGCTCGACGCCCGGAACCGCATTCTGTCCGGGAGCCGTCGGCGTTATTGCGCCCGGTGTGCTGTTTGAGCCCGGATTGTTGCTCGTATCCTTGTTTGAACCGTCCTGAGCCGTCTGCCCGGCAGGCGCCTTCGGAAGCTGGGTTGAGAAAAGGTCGGCAAGTGCTATATCGAGATTGGCGCCAACGCCATACATGAACTCATCCCCACTCTGGTAACCGACCACGATCTCCTTTACCTCAGGAGAAGCCGAGGTATTGTTCGCTCTCAAATAGATAGGTTCAACATACAGTACGCTGTTTTCTATGGGTATGACGAGCAGATTGCCCTTGTAGACTTCCGAACCGCTCTGCCCCCACAAGGTCATGTCCTCGGATATTTTATCGATCTGGTTGATCTTCACTTCGACCTGGAATGGTCCAAAGATATTCGTGCTCTTCGGGAAATTGTAAAGGATCATCTGCCCGTATTGATCGCCCGTATTGCGCACGGCCAGCCATGAAACCATGTTGTTCTTTTTTTCACCATAGGGCGTGAAAGGCCTCATCAGTATCAGCTCGGCCTTGTTTGAAGTATTTCCCGGAAGATTTATCATATTGTAAAAAGGTTCGATTTCCTGCGTCTCAGTCGAGTTGTCGGAGGCAGTACGTTTTGCAACGTCCCAGAGATCCTGCTGCGAGAAAAAATCATCGGCCCTGTCCGGCAATATATGATATCTCTTCAACATCTCTGTTTGCAGGTTAAAGAGCATTTCCGGATATCTGGCATGAGCCATCAGCTCTGCCGGCATCGGCGAATCGGAAAAAGCCTCTGGATAGATCTTTTTCAGCGTCTTTATTATAGGGTCTGTATCGTCTATGATATAGCATTCAACTTTGCCGTCATAGGCGTCGATGACGATCTTTGCGGAATTCCGTATATAGTTGATATTGTTGAAATACTGGGCATTTGGGAACCTGTCGCTCGTGGTATATGCATCTATTATCCACTTCAGTTTCCCATCTGAAGTCGGAAGGATATAAGGATCGCTGTCGATCGTCAGAAACGGAAGCGCCATCCTTGCCCTATCGATAATACTGCGGTTCAGCAGCAGTTTTGCATCGTTGGAATAGCCTGAAATCAGCAGCTGAAAATCGCCATACTTTAATGAGAAAAGAAGCTTATTCAAAAGACCCAGCCGAACGCCGCTCTGGCCTTCATATCTCGTAGTTTTGCTGCCGTCATAAGTAATTTCATCCATGTCTTTTGCCTGGACTATGACGTGGTCCTGTGTCAGCTCGCCGTAGTAGATCTCAGGCCTTACTTTCTGCAGTACCGGATCAGGTGATTTATTGTCAAGGTCGCTCAATATGAAATCGACCTGGCCTTTTGGCGTTATCTTGTTTATAGGATTCATTACGATTCCGTATCCGTGGGTATATCGGTAAAGTGTATTGATATACGAAGAATTCGGCAGATTTCTCTTGTCGATTTCTCGTGCAGTAATAAATACAGGTGTCTCCTGTCCATTGACGGTATAATTTATGATATCGCCGCCGTTGAAGGCGTAAAAAGCCGTGTTGCTCTGCAGCTGCATGTCGCTCTGCAACGTAGAATTGATATCGACTATCCGGATATTCCTCATCGTATCTGTATTTCTGGCCACCAGTTCGGGAGTAAGCTGCTGCATCTCGGGGAAATTATAGGTCTGGATCTTATCGAGGCCATAAGCTTTACGGGTCTCCGATATATTGGCAGAAAGGTAAGACTTCTCATATTGCAGTACGTTCGGCTGGACGAAAAACGATTGTGTTATAGTTGCAATTATAGCTACTATAAGCCACACCGCCGGGAATAAGGCAAATGATATTACCGCTCTTTTGATTTTCCCCCTCTTCAGGAAAAACAGCGCTGCGATCACCGCGGCGAGCACCAGAAAAGGAGCGGCGGTATAATATTTCATCCATATATTGGCGCTAACATAGCTGGCTCCGGTATAATCCACAACTTTTCCATAAAGTATGTCCTGTTTGGTCAGACCGTACGAAGCTGCCTTGACAACGAAGAACAGAGCTATGTTTACAAGGTTATGATTCAGTATGTTTTTATCCTTGAGACTGCTGAAATCGGGATTTCCGTTGTCATTTGCCATTAGCAGTATCAGATAGAATACGACCGTATAAATGATCAGGAAGAGGGCCAATGAGGATGCGAAACCGTACAGCGCCGAATATAAAGGTCTTTCAAAAATATAGTAGCCTACATCCTTGGAAAACACCGGGTCCGCTATATTGAAAGACGTAGGATTCAAAAAATAAAGAATCTTCTGGTATACCGCCTCTTTAAAGAAATTGGCTCCTATCAGCGCAGTAATGGCTGCAATGATAAAGTTGGGTATCTTTCGCTCAGGCAGCTCCATTTTTTTGTAATATTTATTGATGTTCCTGCGGATGAATACATTTGTGACAGCTATTACGGCAAATATTATCACGAATCCGGCAAGGAATGAAAGAGCCTTGACTGCAAGATTCGTAAGGTATACTCCCGAAAAACCGCCGATCTCATCCATTTGCATTATGTTCAGATAAATGCCTGCGGATATGATCACTGCCGCTACTAAGATAACGATCAGGATCAGTGGCGCTACCCATCTTTTCACTTTCTTTTTACTTTTTTCCTGATAATAATCATATACCATTAATTTCACCTCTTATTCGACTATACTGCAAACGTTTTTGCCTTTATATTAATTAATGGGACACAATTAATTCCCCGTGCCCCATTTTACCCGCCGCAATTAAAATAAGTCTGAAACTTTATGAAAACAGCGCTTCTACAAACTCCCTGGCATTAAAGGGCTGCAGGTCGTCTATCTGTTCACCGACTCCTATGAGCTTGACGGGAATATCCAGTTCGGCTTTGATGGAAATAATTATGCCGCCCTTTGCCGTGCCATCAAGCTTAGTGAGTACTATGCCCGATATGTCGGTGACTTCGCTGAAGGTTTTCGCCTGTGATACCGCGTTCTGCCCGGTCGTCGCATCGAGTACCAGCAGGTTTTCCCGCCTGGCATTGGGGAGTTCCCTGTCGATTATGCGCGATACCTTTCTGAGCTCTTCCATAAGGTTCTTTTTAGTATGCAGGCGGCCTGCGGTATCGCATATAAGAACATCGGCCTTTCTTGCCCTTGCAGCCTGTATGGCGTCGTATATTACAGCCGCCGGATCCGAGCCTTCATCCTGCTTTATCAGCTCGACATCCACCCTTTTCGACCAGACTTCAAGCTGGTCGATGGCCGCTGCCCTGAAAGTATCGGCTGCAGCCAGAACAACTTTTTTACCGTCCCTTTTGAGCATGTTGGCTATTTTGCCGATAGAGGTAGTTTTTCCCACACCGTTTACCCCTATTACCATGATCACGGCTGGAGACGGCTCTATATCCAGCTTTTCGGTTTCTTTTCCGAGTATGTCCACGAGTGACTCTTTTATAAGCTCCTTGATCATCAGCGGGTCGGTTATTTTTTGCTCTTTGACCTTGTTTTTAACGCCGTCGATCACACGCATCGCCGTATCAATTCCAAGATCCGCCGTTATCAGTACTTCCTCGAGCTCGTCGAAAAGCTCGTCGTCAACCTTCCCGAAGGAAACGAGCACCTGGTCTATTTTTTCGGTTATTCCCTTTCTTGTTTTTGATAATCCCTCTTTAAGTCTGTCAAAAAAGCCCATTCTAACTCACCTTTTCTCCCATTTTCATTGATACTATCTTGGATACGCCGTGTTCCTGCATCGTAACGCCATACAACATGTCTGAGCCTTCCATCGTGCCCTTTCTGTGTGTAACGACGATGAACTGAGTCTGTGCCGAATAACGCCTAAGGTACTCCGAAAAACGGTAAACATTTGCTTCGTCAAGCGCGGCCTCTATTTCATCAAGCACGCAAAACGGCGTAGGTTTCAGCCTGAGTATCGCAAACAGCAGCGCAATCGCCGTGAAGGCCCTCTCGCCGCCTGACAGGAGCATCATGTTCTGCAGCTTCTTTCCCGGAGGCTGCGCTTCTATCTCTATACCGCTTTCAAGGACATTTTCCTCATCCACGAGTACAAGGCCCGCCCGTCCGCCGTTGAAGAGCTCCTTGAACACTATATCGAAATTCTCGTTAATAAGTCTGAACTGCTCCATAAACTGTTTCTTCATGATCGACGTCATCTCATAGACCACACGCAGCAGCTTTTCCCTGGCCTGTTCCATGTCGTTGCGCTGACCGGTCATGAATTCACAGCGTTCTTTTGTCTTCAGATACTCTTCTATCGAAGAAACATTTACAGGACCGAGATCCTTTATAGTATTCCTCAGTTCGTTAATCTTTTTCTGCGCCTGTGAAATGCTTCCAATATCCTTCCTCAGTTCCTGCGCTCCTGAATATGTAAGCTCGTATTCGTTCCATATCCTGTTCTGAAGCCCCTCCATCTCGGTCTCGAGCTTTGTCTTTTTGACTTCCACCCTTGAGTATTCCTCCTGGAGCAGCAGAATATTTTTGTTGGCGTCATTTATTTTATTTACGATATCATACAGGTCTTCCTCAAGTATTTTCCTCTCCTCAGTCAGCCTGTCGAGTTCGAAGGTCTTGCCCGATTTCTCCTCATCGTGCTTCCTGATTCTGCTGTCGAGGCCCTGGTTTGATTCCGATAGATTGGTTATCTCCTGGAGGTATTTATTTTTCTCTGCCTCTTTTCTTGCTATATTTTTATTGATAGTTTCTTTTTCAGAGGCTATACGTTCGGAATTTTCCTTCACGCTTTCAATGCTTTCCTGAATGGAATTCACAGAGATTTTGAAATCGGTGATATCGGCATGCAGCGCATTGCGTACCGCCTGATCCTCCTTGTGTTTTTCCTGGTGTTCGGCAACCGTTTTCTTGGCCTCTGCTATTTCCTGTTCGATATCTGCATATTCCTGCTGATATTTCTCCATTTCCCGTACTATCTGGCCAATCTGGCGCTCGAGCTGTTCCTTTTCCTGCCTGAGCATATCTGTCCGGGCTGTTATTTTAACGATGTTCTCTTCTACCTGCGCAAGGTGGCTCTCGTCTCTTATTTTAACAAGCTCGTTGTTCTTTATGTCGCCTTCGATGGAAGTAATCTCCGAACCTATTTGTGCAATGTCCTCAGTCAGCAGGTCTATATCCTTCTGAACAGATTTCTCGGATTCCTTCAACACCTTAAGCTCGTCATCGAGCTCTGTGATCTCACGGCTTCTGCTCAAAATGCCTGTCCCGCGGTTTTCAAGGCTGCCGCCCGACATTGAACCGCCGGTATTGAGCAGATCGCCTTCAAGCGTCACGATCCTGAATGAATAACTGAATTTACGCGCCATAGCGATCGCATTGTCGAGATTGTCGACAACGACAACTTTGCCGAGAAGGTTAGCGATTATGCCGGCATATTGAGGTTCATATGAAACGAGATCGGATGCTACTCCGCAAAAACCGCCTGACTGACTTATCCTTGCGAGCATGCCTGTATCGAAGCTCCTGCCGCTGACCGAGCTTATCGGTAAAAACGTAGCACGGCCGAGTTTGTTTTTCTTGAGGTATTCTATAGCCTTTTTTGCGTCTTCCTCACTCTGTGTCACAATGTTCTGAAGCGCTCCGCCAAGAGTTATTTCAATAGCGGCTTCATATTTTTTATCAACTTTTATCAATTGCGCAAGCGCCCCATGGATACCCTTGCCCAGATCGGGAGAGCTGTGGCAGGCCTGCAGCACTTCACGAACACTCCTGTTGTAACCTTCCAGGTTTTGTTCCATCTCCCTGAGGGTCCTGACTCTCGAGGTTTTGAACTGTATGTCGGATCTCAGCTTGTTCTGCTTTGTTCTAAGCTCGCCGAGCATTTTATCGGATTCAGTACGCTCCGTCAGCAGCGACGCAAGCTTTTCTTTTTGTTTGGCGATCTGTCCCGAGGCATGCCTGACGCTCTCAGTCAGGTCTTCCTTTTTCATTTTCTCGCGGTCTTTCTCCGCGATCTGCTGGTAAACTTCATTATCGATGCTTTTCTGGCGCTTCTGCATATTTTCCATATGCGTCTTCACATTACCGATCTGCAGCTTTTTATCGGACTGTATATCCATTTTATCCATGATGGCGGTTTTGAGAAGCTCGATATGACGTTCGTTTTCATCGAGTGTTTTCAACAGGTCTTCCATTTGCTTTTCATATTCCGAAAGCTTTGTGCTGTAATCGCTTAGCTGCCTTTCAAGATATTTGAGCTTGTCCTGCTTCCCGGCTTCTTCCTTGTCGAAGTCCTGAAGTCTGGCAATGAGTTCTTCCTTCTCGGTATCGAGCCTCTGGATATTCTGCTCGAGGTTTGCTATCTTCTCGTTGTTGAGCTTGATCTCCGAATTGCAGCGTTCGAGTGCGCCGTCAAGCTCGTAGAACTGCTGCCTGACAGCTTCAAGCTTCTCATCGAAGGTTTTTAGCATGTCAGTCTTATCCTTGTTTGAACTTGTTATCTCTTCGAGCTTTTTGTTTTCGGAATCCACCTGGTCCTTGACTGACTTGTACTGCTCTTCAAGGTCTTTCAGCTTCTCACGGTATTTGTCCATACTGTCGAGATATACGTTTACATCGAGCTCCTTCAGGCTTTCTCTGAGATCGAGATAGCTGCGGGCTGTTTCAGACTGCTCTTTCAATGGTACGAGCTGAGTTTCGAGTTCCGTTACTATATCATTTATGCGTTCCAGGTTCTGCCTTGTGAGCTCCAGCTTTTTCTCCGCATCCTGCTTGCGGACCTTGTACTTCATTATACCCGAGGCTTCTTCGAAAATCTGCCGCCTGTCCTCTGAACGTGAGCTCAGTATCTCGTCCACCCTGCCCTGTCCGATGACTGAATAGCCGTCCCTGCCGATACCTGTATCAAGGAGCAGCTCCGTTATATCCTTAAGCCTGCATGGAGCTTTGTTTATAAGATACTCGCTTTCTCCCGAACGGAATACCCTGCGAGTAACCGTGACTTCGCCGAATTCGATCGGAAGTGATCCGTCTGAATTGTCCAACGTCATAGAAACTTCGGCAAACCCTAGAGGCTTCCTGTGTTCGGTACCGGCGAAAATAACGTCCTCCATTTTAGTGCCGCGGAGCGTTCTGATGCTCTGCTCGCCAAGCACCCAGCGGATCGCGTCGGCGATATTGCTCTTTCCGCTGCCGTTAGGTCCGACGACTGCAGTGATGCCTCCATTGAAATCGAGGTTGATTTTTTCGGCAAATGATTTAAACCCTTGCATGTCAAGGCGTCTTAAGTACAAATGGAACCCTCCGTTGACAATACGGCATTATTGCCGCCAGTCTAAAATGAATGTATTACCATTTTAACATAATTGGTGACAGTTTCAACTGAATTTCCTGATCAGTATTATAAACGGCATGGTAATTATAACTATAGCTTATATAGTTCATAAACAATGTATATTTTACTTATATCAGATTCCTAATTATAATTTAACCGTGAAGTCGTAGAGCCCTGGGGCTGTAAAGCTGCAGAGCCGCAGGGCCACAGATTCGCAGGACCTCTCTCCAACTGCCGTATGAATTCTTGCCTGGCAATAACATTGATTTAGAGTAATAGCCCGGGAGGTTGAGATATATGCTGCCGAAAGCCTTGTTTTTTGATCTTGACGATACGATAATTTCCTTCGACGCCGGCAGCGAGCCTGCCTGGGTCACTGTCTGCGATGAATTCTGCAAAAAATACGGCTCCTATGATCCTGAAATATTGCTCGGTGCCATAAACGAATACAGGAAATGGTTCTGGAGCGATAAGGAAAGGCACAGGATCGGCCGCAACAATATGAACGAGGCCAGAAGGGATATCGTAGCTGGAGCTTTTGAACGGCTCAGTTTCAATAACCGCGAGCACGCCTTTGAAATAGCCGATAATTATTCCAGACTGCGTCTTTTGAACCTCGAACTTTTCCCGAAGGCGGCCGAGACTCTTGAAAGCCTGAGAAAGCTCGAACTAAGGCTTGCTTTGATTACAAACGGCGATTCGTACAGCCAGAGATACAAAATCGAAAAATTTGATCTGGAGAAATATTTTGACCTTATCTTGGTCGAGGGTGAATTGGGCTTCGGCAAGCCTGATCCGAGAGTATACGAAAAGGCTTTATGCGATATGGGCGTCTTACCTGGAGATGTTTGGATGATCGGCGACAATCTTGACTGGGACGTCGCCTCACCGCAAAAATTGGGCATTTTCAGCATTTGGGTGGATTTCAAGCATAAGGGTCTGCCGGTGGGATCAAAAGTCCGGCCGGACAGGATAATCAGCAATATAGCGAAATTACTTGAATAGTCGATTTTGTTAGGATGTTATCCTATATAGTAAAGCACCTATCGCATTGGAAAGGTGCTTCTTATTTATTATGACTTCCGTACTGGTCTGATATACTTCCAAAACCTCTCTGGATTATGATAAAAGTAAATTATTCTACCGGGGGAAGTATCAAAGCAGTAGCCGGTGTCTATAAAATCAAAAGTTACCATTACCTTTTCAATCTTTTCCTCTACACTACGATTTTCCTGCTCATAATCGAATGGCCCATGTTCAAAAACAATATACTCGGCTTCGGGAACATCAATCATAAGCATTTGTGGTGGTACTTTGCCTTTATAATCAAAAGGAAGACGTACACC
Source organism: Bacillota bacterium (assembly GCA_023411715.1). GTDB lineage: Bacteria > Bacillota > Clostridia > Acetivibrionales > DTU013 > JAEYOM01. The sequence goes on from JAEYOM010000072.1 coordinate 14,437, forward strand.
ATAACACTCGGTACGTGGAATACCCCAATCGCAGAGTCTGCCGTCCGGGTCACTAATGTACGCCATAATCTGACCGCTGCCGCTGTTAGATTCGCTCCCACCATCGTCATCCAATTTGCCCTTGATACTATCGAGTAAGCCGCAAATTGTTTCGCAATCCTGTCCCGGAATAAGGCTTTGCTTTTGCCAAAAATCCCAATAACCATTGCTCTCATAGTTTTTAATGTGCAAAAACTTGTGGGCTGGGATGGTTACAAAATAAATTTTTATGTCCTCCGTGGATTTTACCATGCCAATCTCTCCAATTCCTAAAAAGTAGCGGTCGAAAGGGATTATTTTGGTACGAAGGATGACAGGTATAGGCTTTTTGCGGTATTCGCTTGGAACGATACCGTATGTTACCTTGAAAGCCCGCGAAAAGGCCTCATGTGATGAAAAGCCATAGTCCAGAGCAATGTCCAAAATGCCTTTTTCGCTATCACGCACCTCTTTCAACGCAAAGGCTAACCTTCTAAGTCGCAGATAATCCCTAAACTGCATACCCGATATTTCCTTAAATTTCCTCGTGGTATGAAATTCAGAGTAACCCAACTTGCGAGAAAGAAACCGCAGCGTTAGGGCTTCATCGTCACGATGTTTAATACATTCGTCAATTTCATCAACGATTACTTGGATTTGCTTGTGCCACTCGTACATCAGTCTACGTACCTCGTTTCAACCACCCTATAGTTATTATAGAGCAATAAAAATTGAATAACTTGATTTTACTTGCGAAAAAAGAGAGTATGTCTTGTTCCTTAACTTACATTATATAACAAGTATGCAATCGCATACTTATGAAAAGCTTTAGCCGGTTTGAATGTCTCACCCAGGGATGTTTGGATAATCGGCGATAACCTGGAATGGTACGTCGCCTCACCACAGAAACTGGGCATCCGATACTATTTGATTTAATTTTACATCATTAGAGCAATATGCAAGGTTATCACAAACCACATCAAAATATCGTTTGCTAAGAACTTCTTTCAGACTATCGGGGTTAGTACGTTCTATTATTACCCTTTCAACTTTCTGCCCAAATATATCTTTTGCTTTACCCCTAGTGGCAATAGTCACATTGTGTCCTTTTTTCAATAATGAATTAACCATATGTATTCCAAAAAAGCGAGTACCACCCAATACCAATAACTTCATCATAGCCTCCTTTATGCAGAAATATGGATTTGTTGATTCTGCAACAATGATATCAAATATTTTCCATATAATCAAATAGGAATGGGCTACATAAAGTTGAGTATTTAATTATGTCCATGCAACGAATAGGCAATGAACTAAACCGCTAGCGTGGTGATCCCTCTGGGCACCTATTTCCTTTTCCAAGACTAATCCTTTAATATTAGAAAGCATGCAAATGCAAATCTAACTAAAAGGAGCTAGAAATGGACAAAAAACAAATCATTGAGAAGCTGGCTTGTGATATGCAACTTCGAGGACTCAGCAGGAGCACAATCAAGAAAGTTTTGCAACCTTTTTAAAAACAATAATACTTCGTTCTTATCATCATTATCCTTGTTTCCTTAAATATTCATGCTCCGTCCCAGCAAACCGACACGGGCAATAAGCTTAATAGTATATCACATCTACTTGACAGGGGGCAGTTCAGAGCCTGACACTTATTCCGCTAATGGCCCATTACCCATAAAAATCCGTTGTGTTTAGTTTTCAGAATATTCGGGTACGCACTATGCATATGCATTAAATCCACTCGTAGTACTTTCCTCTACGGTTATCGGAATGACTACACCATCTTTATATGTTCCATTAAGTATTAAATCTGGAATAGAATCAAATTTATTTTGAGGGATTTTTGACAGCAATTCACTGAAATAGCTATATGAAACTCCTTTATATATGGATGGAACTGCTGTGGACGTTCTAAGTGCTTCCTTGTAAATATCCAATGCATTTCCACCCTGTTCATTATAGAAACCATCTTTTGTCTGTGTATAATTCCTTAAATCCTGCCCTGTAATATTATAAAACTGCTGCATAGCACGATATTTTGTTTTTACTGCTTCAGTTATGGAGTTCGATTTTTCCTTCATCAGATAATAGAATAATTTAAGTGAGTTGCGGTCACTGTTCAATGCTTCCTCGATTTTAGAAGCTATTTCTTCATCTTCCACGCCAGAAACCGTAAGCAAAAAACTTACTGGAGATATACTAAAGCTAAATCCGGAATTTTTAAATAGATCTAAATCAATTCCTGCATTCTTCAAGACATTACTAAATTGAATGCTTACCATCTTTGAATTATATGCCTTTTTACTACTGTCATTTTCTTCACAAATTGGTCCGTCAAGATGCGGGTCTTCAAAAGTATTAAAGCTTCCAACAGAGCCGATACATCCATATAAAGTCATACTCAATTCATTATGGTACATTGCCTCTTTCTCTGTTTTGCTGTAGCCACTATATGCACTATTTTTGCTATAATATTTCTTATTTAAAAGGGAATAAACTTCGCTTACTGTACTACACTTAGAACGGTTTCCAACAGAAGCGCTATAATATACTTCTTCTAATTTTTCATACGCCTTAAAAGTATCACTATCTGGATTATTGTTCGTTGTTTTTATCTTGTCTGTTGTCACTTTATATATTCTCTTATAACCTGGCGTACTCGGTGTTTCTGGCGAATATCTTCCTTTTACGTTATAGTAATTATAATATCCTGATTCAATAGCCATAAGAAGGCCTCCTTCATACAAATAAAGATGTTTAATATGTAAAATAAATACATTAATTCAAAACCCTTCTCAACAAATCATATATCGACAAATACATAGTTTTATTTTAATTTTCCACTTGAAATTTCGTCAATCGAACAGAGGCTCAATGTATATGTCATCCACTGAAATGCAGTCTCCGAATTCATGTGCAATAATTAGATCAACCTTTATGATTTCATCGATAAATTCTAATTACCTATTATGCTCAATTAATTTGTTCAGCTATCCAACTGAAAACACTGGAGATTATCTTGCTTATTTCTAACTCCGTATTGCATTGTAGCGTTTTCATTTCGCTGCCCTCCACTTGTCCATGAGCGTCTGATCATCGCTATATGTGACACCATTGGGGTCGGCAAGCCAATTCAATAGCAGAGCTCTATCGTAGCTATTATCACGTATACGCCTGACAGAAAGCTCGCCATCAATAAAAAGCGGAATTGCTGAATATTCTTTTTTCATATATCAGCCCTCCAAAATCCTCTCAAGTTCAACAATATACAGCCCTACGTCCTCTGGACAATGCGCATCGGACGCAGTTTGTATTCTCACGTTATGCGACTTAAGGGACTTTATCAATCCGTCAGCCATACCGAGCTCTGCCGTTTCAGGACATCGTCGATGTGCGCCACTGCTCTGTTCAGCGTACATACCATTTTCTGCCAGAGCAAAAGCGAGCCGGTCATAATATTCGTCAAGGGAAAAGGATGACATATGCCCGAACAGCTTTATACAATCTGGATGTGCTATACCACTGTAGACCCCACTGTTGGCGAGGTCTATACTTGTTTCAAAGTAACGGCGGTATGCGCTATCAACATCAACGCCATCCCAATGCTCTGCTTTATGATCGTAAGCAAAGCTGCCGATAAAATGGACGCTGCCAACCAAAAAATCAAGCCCGGAATCTTTTGTGTTTTGGTAGACAAAATCCTCAAACTCTTTGAAATAGCAAATCTCTAAGCCGAACTTAATTGAGATACCGGCATCTCTATGCCTGATTTTCTCGACCAGACGCAAGTAGTCAGACAAGTCCAACTCCCCGGCTTTTTTGCGGAACCACTTGTCAATGTAATCGCTGTACGCACAAACATCGTCATACATCGGTACAAACTCACGAAAGCGGTAGCAATGCTCCAGCAGCCAGATTTCATCAAGCCCCTTTTCCTTGGCTGTTTGAACGAATTGGTTAATCCAATCCGTAGTATATTCGCCTCGTTCAATATGGATATGGCAGTCAAGCATTGTCTGAACCTCCTAATTGAACATTGACAATATTATCTGCGGAAACATTCCACGTCTTACAAAGTGGCGGTAATCCATTTCACTCTGCGTCCTACCGCTTATAAGAGATTTATTAGCAACCGTATTGTCAGAAACCGAAAAGATAGCCACCATCGGTATACCCATCAACTTGGCGGCAGAAAAAGCCGCGGCTGTTTCCATTTCTATTACATTGCATCCAAGTCCGATAATGCTATCTATGTGAGCAAATTGGGCAAATACCGTATCCAGGCTGAATGTTCTTCCTATATGCCAAGTTACATTGTTGGCAGAGCATATTTCTTTAGTTGTAATTTTTGCTTTTTCAAAGAACATGGTGTCAGGATACGACTTTGAACCGAACACATCCTGCTCCAGCTTGTCTGACAAAATATAGCGACTCGCTCCGTCACCGCAAATCGAGTATTCAGGAAGAACAATGTCGCCGATAGATATATTCATGTCTAAGCTGCCAACAGAACCGATGAAAATAATCTTTTTACATGACGTAACACCAAGAGACAGCAGTGAATCCATCAATACTGGTGCGCCGATTCCTGTTTTTATGTATGTGATTTTGATGTCCCCGTTTTGGACATTCCAAACCTTTGTAGAGGCGAACTCAGATTCGCTCAAATATTCTGCTTTGCCGAGCGTCGGGAGCGACGGCGGCTCCCACCATGGAGCAATCACCACGTTTTCACGAATTAATTCAGACTCAACTCCGATTCCATGAATACAAATATCACGCTCTGTAGAGCCAAAACGCTTCATTGAGTTTATAAAATCAACATATTTCATGTCACACTTCCTCCCAGCAATTATTTAGTTTTGGAGGCTTGATGAAGTTCATATCACAATTGCCTTCCTAACCCGAATTAGCAGAAAATTCGGCTTGTCAAAATCCTTTTCATAATGGGGCAGCCGTTTTATCGTTTCTTCCGTTGGAACGGTTTCAATCATCTTCTCAATAGCAAAACCGTTACCAATAAGTACGTTTACTATCTCGGAAAACGGTCTGTGACAAATCGCTCATATCAACCCTGATAAACTTAATCCCTGTATTCTCATTCTTGGTTACCTCAAGCATCTTCTCGGATATATCAATTCCGACCACTCTGGAAGCTCCGAGGCGCTTGAACTCAGCGCAATTTTCTCCATACCCGCATCCGAGGTCAAGTACGGCTTTACCCGCCAAATCGGGCGCGAGTGAAAAGAGCGCAGGCTTTTCTTCGAGGATATTGGCGCTGTCAGGGTTCTCACGCAGCTTTTTGTATCCATCGAAAAAGGGTTGATTGTCGTAGATATTCTGCAAAGAGTTTTCCAATTCGCCATCATCATTCACTCGGTTCATCACATCCAAGATAAAGTCGGTTTTTGAGTCGATATATAAAACACGGTCGCCGTTGACCTCGCTGATTAGCCTTATTTTCAGCTTTCCATATTCCTCCGCAATCTGAGGATTTCTGAGAAGAGCGTTGCGGAAGCGGGTATGTCTGCGGTTTTCTTCGCTGTCCTTCGGACGAGCCTCATTTGTTCCCAAAACCATTATTCGTCATCAGAACTATACTCTCAACGTGCCTTGAAGATACAAAAAGATACCGATCGAAGCTGGTATCCCCTTGGCGGCAGGGCGTGTTGTTTCTGCTTTAAACTTCGAAGCTTCTTTAATTCTTTTCTAAATGCCTCGTTATCTTCATTAGAAAATACCCCCCGCTAATTTCTCGAGATCAGTATTGAGTTGTTCAGAACATAGCGAATAGTTAATGGTCGCTGTGTCCCTGCCTAAAGCACGCTAATCACTTTGTATATAAGATACGATACGTAAGCAAACAAAAGAAAAATGCCGGTTCTTCGCTTGATCGATTTTCTGACCCATGAAATTATGAAGACAAAAATCGTAAGTATCAGCATAATGGCAACATCCAACCAAAGGCTTACATCTGTTGGAATTGGGGAGATGACAGATGAAAGGCCAAGAACCAGGAGAATATTAAAAATGTTGCTGCCTATGCAGTTACCCAAAACAATATCCGGTTCCTTCTTAACAGCAGCTATAATACTTGTTATAAGCTCAGGCATAGTAGTGGCAATAGCAACGACTGTGAGTCCAATTAGCGTTTCGCTCAGACCTAAGCTTTGAGCAATATTCGTACTGCTTCCTACGGTTAGCCTTCCACCGATGAAAAGACCGGCAAGAGAGAGAACAGAAAAGCACCACAGCTTGATAAGGTTTTCATTGCCTTCGGCATCCACAATTTCCCTTGATAGCAGGTTACCATCTGCATCAGTATCTATATCGCCTTCGGCATCAATTTCTATTTTCATTGAACCCTTAGAATCTTTTATGACGTATAGCATAAAGCCAACAAAACCAATTATAAGTATGGCACCATCTAAGCGGGAGAGCCATCCGTTGGCAAATAGCATGATAGTCAGTATAGTCTGAATACCTATCAGCATCGGGATCTCACGTCTGACAACAGAATCCCTTACCTGTAATGGCATGATGATGGCTGAGATACCTACGATCAAAGCGGTATTCGATAAGGAGCTGCCGATTATATTACCAAGCGTTAGTTGATTGGTATGAGTTATTCCGGAAATAATTCCAACCGCAAGCTCTGGCGCACTTGTACCAAAAGCTACTACAGTTATACCGATGACAAAGGAGGAAACTCCATATCGTTTTGCAATTTTAGTCGTTGAATCAATTAAAACATCAGCGCTCTTGACTATCATGACTAACCCCAGGATTAATAAAAAAAATTGCATTGTAATCATCCTTTCTTATATATAACAAAAAAGTGAAGAACCTCATATGAAGCTCTCCACCCATTAAGCTCAAAATCTTGAAGCAGTTGCCTGCCCAACCGGACATTCTATTCAATATTATCTTATATTGATTTTAATTGGTTTTCAATCAAAAATCAAGAGGCCTCAGATTTTTAGGTATCGATGCCTTTTACTTGTATACCCACTACTTTATAAAAATCAACCGTATTTACGGAAATCCCGTAAATTTTAAATTTCTCTATTAATATTAAGTCAAAAAACACTCAAAATTTTATTTTTATCGATGATCTTAGTCCACTGTTTGAGTCGGAATTCAGTTTTAGCATCTGTGATTTTATCCATTTTGTGAGGCCCTCCTTATTGACTTTAGACTTTTTAGACAAAGTCGAAAAACTCGAAAAAGTCTAAAGACTTTTTGGAAGGATTATCTCATACGGATAGTTAAGCTGCTATGCACCCTAAGATTGAGCGCTTACAACACTCATTGCATTTTCAAATGAAAATTAAGTTCAAACTCCTTCCTTGTTGGTATCCACATACCACCCAAACCGGTATCGACCCCCACTGGGTTACTACAGAATTCACAATGCAGCCTCGTCGGAACAGCTAACTTTTCCATGGAAGAATTCCTCTTATTACCATGCATTGGACTATATCTGGATTCTCGTTCTATTATGTTATTTCACGAAGAGCTTTTACTATTATTGATTCATAGTCGTTATAACTTAATGAATAAAGTTCTTCTCTATTTCTACGGCTATCTTCCTTCCATTCCTCCATACTTACTTTGAACACATTCTGTAATTCTTCGAGCAGCTTATCTTTGCCTGCCTTTTTTTCATACATCTTCAATATTTCAAAGTCCCTTATTCCTCTTTTTAAATTTTTATATCTTAGACTTAAAATTGGTTTCCCGTCTTTACCCGGATACACAAAGTTTGTATCACCTGCTGACAGCATCGGATAGAGGTAAGAAATCCTCGTTAGCGGATCATTGGGCCAGGCAGTATAACTCCAACGCAGAAAACCGTCCAACCCAAGGTAGTAGGCCAACCATGGTATAAGTCTACTCTCAACTAAAGGCGAATGTATGAATGTATTGGGGAATTTGGGACCACAACAGACATAAAAAAGAAACTTACCGCTAATTTTATCCTTGATATTCTTTAATTTATCATAATCTTCCCAAATTGCTGTTAGTATAGGTACATAGTCCGTTATCCCTTCTATCTGCTCCTCAATCAATGATACATGATTCAGTGCTGCTTTGTACCTAAAAGACGGTGCTATATTTCTGATCTCACTAATCCTCTTTTTATATATCTTAATATCAGCCGGTTCGTCAGCTACAATTCGTACCCTGTCAATCCATCCGTTATTTATAAAGTTTGATTCGAGCGCTTTCACATATGATTCAAATTCTTTCTTCTTCCGCATAAATCTGAAAGATCCGCATTCTTCATCGTAGTAACGGATTCTTACCGCGTCGGGGTAATCCTCAATCACTTTCCCATAACCGGCATCCTCAAGTGTCCATACGTTTATCAATCCGAAAACCTCTATTTCCTGATCGATCCCACATTCCATACAAAGCCGGACATACCTGTTCAGGATACTAAAATCGTAATTCCATTTACCCTCACGGTTTTTACTAATATTTACAATGTTATATTCAAAAAGATTGGAGCAATAATCCTTAGCATAACAACTATATTGTCCTGACCATGGTATTTCTGATGCAACCAGGGTTATCGCCTTCTGCCCCAAATCCGCCAGCGTCAGTATATAATTCCTGAGTATCTCAAAATGCTTATCGCTCCATAATTCTACGTCATACTTTCTGGCAATATTGGAGTTGTGCTGCCAAAGATCCAAATAGAATGAATAATTGGTGGGATCACCTAAATCTATATCCAGCACCTCAATATCAAAGGAAAGTGTCTTGAGAAACTGCTCATCCTCAAACAATCTATGGCCTAAAACTTTGATAAAGGCTTTATATTTACCCGCATGCATATTTCTTCCGGTTCTGACCTCTATCCATACTGGTTGGGTTTTTCTCGGCTCTACATAAATAAATGGCTTATTAAAGAGGATATCGGATTTTTTTTGTCTATCATCATCCTCCACCAGCCCAACTAGTTGTACAGATACATTGTCAGGTTCTACCCCGGGAACATCAACCTCAACCCTGATTATATCAATAGGGCCTTCCTCATAAAAACAAGTTTCATTACTTACACAGACAAGCATTTCACTTTCTGAAAACAGAAGAAGCTGTGCTGCTGCCCAGTCATTTTTAGCACATACCATGGTTAATGATTCGTTTACTGAAAATGGCGCTCTGAAACGGTTTATGCCACCTGCATTATTAATTCCGAACACGGCTTTGTATGTTTCATTTTCGAGCCCGCAAATAATATTCATAAATTCAATCCTCTCGTTTTATTTTGTCAAGCCTGAAAAGACCAACTCCATGGGTTCTAACAGAAAACGACGTTTTTTCGTCAGCAATTCCTTCATCTGAATGATTCCACAAATCCCGAATCGAAAACCTGCCTTCCAGTCCCAATGATGATAGTGCAACAGAAATATCTGCAGTTTGTTCCGCAAGGTTAAATATTGCCATAAAATAGCTATCAGCCCCATTTGCAGCCGTCCAGACCCGGTAATCCTCACCATGTATAGCCTCAGATCCGCTTTGTTCTGTTTTCAGCAGTTCCAAAACCTCCGAATTGCTGATCACAGACAAAGTCCAGGCATCCAAGCTCTGCAAATCCCCGCCAAACATTAAAGGAGAATGGCACATGCACCATAAGGATAACATAGTCATCTGCTCATCAGGTGTAAACCTTGTGATTCTTCCACCTTCTCCATTAACGCCGCACCTTATGCCTATCTTACCTAGTGGAAGCATATCGGCATCCGGCCAGTGACCCTGTTCTGAATGTATCACCCAGCTACTGCATAGTTTAAAGGACTTTAAAAGGTGTTCCCATTTGTCCCAGAAATCTGCAGAGATTCTCCACATGTTTGCATTGGTCTTCAGGTGCTGAACATTTTCAAGAGGAGCAGGGCCGGGTGAAAGGCTTATTACTATATCTCTGCCGCACTTTGATACGGCATTGTATAACATCTCTATTTCTCCAGATGAATAAGGATAAGTCATATCATCCGCTTTAATAAAATCAACACCCCATTTTGCAAGTATACCTACCACTGAATCATACCAGTCCTGTGCTCCTGGTTTTCCGGTATCAACACCATACATATCGGGGCACCAATCACATATGCTATTCGTATTGGCAATATCTGCCGCCCTGTAATTACTTCCAAAAATCGGCCGGTTTTCTCTTACCGCTTTTTTGGGGATCCCACGCATTATATGTAATCCAAATTTCAGACCTTTACTATGTAAATATGCCGCTAATTCTGTAAAATCATTCCCTCGCTTGGATGAAGGGAATTTTGAAGGTTCAGGGAGCGTTCTTCCATATTCGTCCATGTGAATACATCCTTCAACATCGGACATTTCCTCCCAATTTATCGGTTTGTACCATTGTGCATCTAAAACTATATACTCCCACCCGTACGGTTGAAGACGCTCTGCCATAATATCAGCATTTGCCTTTACTTCGAATTCCGTCACCGTGTTGCCGAAACAATCATAGCTATTCCACCCCATCGGCGGATATTTTAATATTTTCATCATTATCTTCACTCCTCTGTTTTCCAATATACAAACTTCATTTCCATCCCATCAAATCTTAAGGGCAGTGTCATATCATCGCCGCACCTGGATGTCGGAATGATATGTGGAACAGGATTTGTTTTTTCAATTAAAAATACTTTTTCAGTAATGTTTTGCTGAAAAAACACCGTAATACCTTCAACCACATCACAGGTCGAATTTACAAAACCAAGAACATTGATATCATCAAGCTGGTAATAGTACAGCTGCATATATGGTTTATCTTTGATATAGGCGACATTGCCTTTTTTTGCATGCTCTCTTATAATATAATGTAAAATCGATTGCCTGACAGGATTCAAATGGGCCTGTACCCTGTCGTTGAACCGGCCATAAGGCAATATCACAATCCTATTGTCATAAACCGCCATTCCCGTTGCAATAGTATTACCTGAGGGACTCTTTGCCTGTGTGATTTTCTCCACGTTGTCATCATAAGTTATCTCAAGGAAATCCCCGGCAGTATTCTGAGCAGATATCCGTGCAGCTTTCATACCGCAGAATTCTCTTCCACCGCATACTTCTTCATAGGATTGGAACGCTGTATCTTGAAGATGCCACTTTGCATCCGTGATACCAGCAAGAGTTCCGAGACCCATATCGTAGAGTGTAAATGCCGCCTCACCATCCATAAGTACGAAATTGGAATCAAAAATCCGACGTATTTCGCCTTCGTTCAGATTTCTGAAGTATTGTCCCGAGACAGCTATTATTTCATCTTTAATATTTTTGTCAATCGTGTAGGCATTGGAGATACCAAAAGCGGAAAGAAGGCCTGCCCAGAAGGTCTCAGCAGGGTATAATTCCTCCATACCTTTACCAATGTATGTTTGCAGTGTATATGAAGATAGTGGACTTACCAGCACTTTTACGCCTTTTTGCCTTTGTGTAATCAGCCCGAGTGCTTTGACTGCAGACAAAAAATCTTTGTTACTTTCCAGCAGTAAATCATATGCCTGGTTCTTGTTGACCCCATTTCCTATCATGTCGAAAATATTGAGTGTAATACCTTTTGAATCAAGCAATAGAGAGGATTCTATCTGATGTAAAGTAAATGTGTGAGATTTGGAAAACCTGGAGTGCGGAAAGTTGTCCAATTCAGGATAGATTTCAGTATCTCCGGGTACAAAAAGCCGGCTTAGCCTGGATACGGTGTTGAAATACCAGAGGTAGCCATGCGGAGTCTCTTCACTGTATGCCGGTAAATGTGGTCTGTTTACCATGGGCATTTCACCGGACAATCCACGGAGTATGCCTTCCCAGTCCCTTCCTTCAGCACTGTGTACAGCAGGATTTGAACTCATCAAGCCGACCCTGGTCAGCGGTGATACCCGGTGTACAGCTGCGCCTATCATATCAGCCAGTTCCACCATGGTGTCACGACAGGTATCAAGCCATATTTCCCTGAAAGGATGCGGCTCGCCAGGAGCAAGCAGCTTTTCAACAAGCTCCTCCCTTGTAAGGTGCTTGCCGGCCCTTTCGGAAAACAGTTCCATATGCTTTTCACAAAAACAACCTCCCCATTGAAGCGGGGAATGATTATGAAGCCGAAAATCATCCTCAACCCAGATCATATAAGGTTCTACACCGGCATACATCGAGTACAGCTCAGTTATGTACCGCCTCCACTCACTGCAAAGAGGGCAAACCTGGGCTGTTGCGCGGTTCCCTTTTGGGTCGACCATCAGGTTGAATTTCTGACCTCCCCGCAGGGTTCTCCCACGATCAGCATGCAACAAGCTAGCCCATGGATTGATAGATGTGGTTACACCTATTTCACTCAGCCTGTTTTTTGCATTCCTTATTAAATCAAGCCATTCAGAAGCTTCCTCAAAGGTTATGTGGCCTCGGTTAAGCTCCTCGCACCCTATAAAAAACATAACGTCATCTATTCTTGCAACTTTACAGAAATCGATTAGTTCTTCTATTTTACATTCTGCTTGATGTTTTGGATCTACTGCGTAACGCAATATATACTCGAAATTATTTTTTTTCATGATTCCTCCTTGAAATATTCTGATAGCTGTTCACTTGTACCATGGTTCATCGTGATACTCGTTAAATATGTCCATGAATATTGTGCATCTTTCAAAAGCACATGCTCTCTATTCTTTCTGCCAGTTTTTTTCTAACCGACATGAATAGATCTTCATCAGACGTGTATTCAGTCAGGCTAGTGATTATTTCGGCGCATATTTTTAGTGTATATTCCCTGCCCAGTGTTTTTTCAGCTATGGTCAGGTATTCATAGTCATAAATTCCATCGCGAACTGCTTCAAGCCTTAATGATGATACCGGCCCATCAAGGCCCACCTTTTTACCTGGATAGAAAAGAGAGCCATCGCCATATAATGAATTATTTATTGATTTGACAGTTGCCATATCGGTCCATGGATCAGTTGTACCGTCTTTTTCGCTCCACCAATTGGTACACCAATATAATAACCCTTCAATATTATTCATCCATTGCTGCCAGAAAAGCAATCTGTGATTTAAACCCTGCATACTAATAAACAAATTGCAGTATGGTTCAGATGGACCGCAGCATACATACCACCATATTGTTTCACCCGTATTTCTACGGATATCAAGCTTTTCACCCAGCGTACCATCAGGCTCTCTGTCCTTATCCCAATAATTTATATTATCAAACAGGCAGGATTCAGGGCACCATATATTTACCTTACCAAGCATCAGGCCGCAAGCGTCTTTTGCTTTGCCAGATCGTTGATTTACATAAAACGGGAGCACTATTCTATAGTTTGGTTCCAAACTTTCGAGCCTTTTATGTATCGCATCCAGTTTTTCGTAATCTTCTTCAGTTTTAGGTTCATCGAGTGGGTAAAACATACCTTTTTGAAACCAGGATCTATTGCTGCGCACTTTGTCTAAATATCTTTTGAGTTTTTCATCTTCTTCTGAATATGGTATGACAAAAGAAGTCATTCTTTCATCATTTAGATAGACATCGGCTTCATCTGATAAAATATCTACCGGTAAATCATAAGCAGATATTCTATATTTTAAAAGCTCATCATAATATTTCTTATATAAATCCGCACATTCTTTAGAGTTTTCACCAATGCCATAGACGGCAGAAAGTCCACTCTTTGCAATACCAAAAGCCGTCTGGCAGGCGGGCCTGTCAGGGAGTGAAAAATTCCATATATGGACAGAAAGTTCCAGCTTGCGGATAACCTTTTCATTTACTTTAATATTAACATTACCCGCATATGTACCTGAAGATGCGCTCTTTGATACATATACACGCAATAATACAGGCTGAACACAATCAGCCTTCAAATCAATTTCTTTATCTAAAGGTGGAATAGGATCTGGCCAAATTCCTTTTGACAAGCAGTCTACGTAGCATACTTTGAACAGCTCCACCTCAAGTGAATTACCATCATTATGGACCAATTTGTCACATGATATTTCCACATTTGAATAATCTGAATCTGGTTTCATGATTAATTGACAGGAATTATATTGATTTTTTGCAGTATAAATTTGATATTTATCAATTCCTTTTTTATTCTCATCAAGGCGCGTTTTATGAAATGAATGAGCAAACCATGTAACAATACCCATACTTTTTCACCTATTATCCTTTCACACTGCCTATTACTAATCCTTTAATAAAATATCTCTGCAGACATGGGTATACAAGCAGGATAGGGAGAGCCCCAAGGAAAATCTGGGCACATCTGACTGATTGTTCGCTAATATTCTTCAATCTCTCAAGCCCTTCAGGTGATAATGTACTCATACTCTGCTTGTTTATGTCTAAAACAATAGTTGAAAGATATGTCTGCAGAGGATATAACTTAGGAGAATTTATATATAACACACCGTCGAACCAGGAATTCCAGTGCCCTACTATTGAGAATAGGAGTATAGTGGCTAAAGCCGGCTTCGATACAGGCAGATAAATCCTCCATAATACGCTCCATTGGCTTGCACCATCTATTATTGCAGCTTCCTCCAGTTCTTTTGGGATTTGCCTGAAAAAGTTCAGAAGCAGAACCATATTCCAAACACTCAGAGCACCTGGTATTATAAGAGCCCAGATGTGGTTTATAAGTCCCGTCATTTTTACCACCATATAGCTCGGGATCATACCACCTCCAAAATACATCGTAAAAACAAAGAACCAGATATAAATTGTTCGTCCTACTAAGCTTTCCTTGCTTTTTGACAGGGGATAAGCCGTGATTACCACCATAAACATATTGAGTGAGGTTCCCAGGATTACTCTTATGATAGATACCAGTAAGGCTCTGAGAAACTCCGGTTTCGTAGCCAGAAATTCATAAGATTTCAGGGTAAAGCCTTTTGGTATAAACCCTATAATTCCTGCGGCTGCATTGATGCTAGAACTCAGCGAAACAGCGATAAGGTGCAGGAAAGGAAGAATACATATCACCATGAGTGAACATAAAAAAAGATAATTGAATATGATAAAAATTCTTCTGCTTAGTGAGATATTTTTATTCATTATTTCGCCCCCGGATTAAAATATTCTATAGTCGCTGAATTTATAGGCACAGTAGTATGAAACCGTTACCAGAAAAAATGATACAGTCGACTTGAAAAAACCTATAACGGCTGCAGGTGCATATTGTAAATTATTAATTCCCATCCTGAAAACTAGTGTATCGATTATGTCCCCTGTCTGATAGATAGCCGGATTGTACAACATGTAAATCTGCTCAAAATTCGCCGAGTTCAAAAGCTGTCCTATGCTTAGTGTTGTTGTAAGAATAATCATGGGAAGTATCCCTGGAATTGTTATGTGCCAAGCCTGTTTCCATCTTCCTGCTCCGTCCACTTCCGCTGCTTCATATAAGCTGGTGTCTATTGATGTTATTGCAGCCAAATATACGATCATGTAATATCCAAGGTTCTTCCAGGTGTCGGTAAGTACTATAACCGGCCTGAACCATGTATTGCTCAGGAGAAACGTGATCGGTTCAATACCAATTGATCCAAGCAGCTCATTTATTGGACCATGAATGGAAAGTAATTCAATAAATATTCCTCCCAATACAGCCCATGAAATGAAATATGGCAGAAAGAGGCTGGATTGAACCAGCTTTGCAAACCTTTTTGACATAAGCTCGTTTATAAGAAGTGCCATAATTAGCGGAGCTATAATTCCAAGTATGACTTTGAATATTGATATAATTAATGTATTCGTCAGTGCCTGGGTAAAGTCATGCATGGCAAAAACATATTTAAAATTTTCAAGTCCAATCCATTTGGATCTGAAAAAACCCTTAAAGGGATTAAATTGTTCAAATGCCATTACAAGTCCGAACATGGGACCGTAGGCATAAATAAGAACCACAATAATTCCAGGTATCAGCATTAAATGCAAAGGAAGCTGCCGTTTAAACTTTTGTACTTGTAATCTCTGTCTCAATCGTGTTCACCTCAATTATGTCCGAAAGATAAGGGGGGAAGCTCTTTGGGAGCTCCCCCTGCTGAATGTGTATTACTGCTTGTTCTTGGTGTACCAATCGTTGACTTCTTTTGTTATAGCATCTCCACCCAACTGCTTCCATTGACTCAAATAATTGTCGAACTCGGTTACCGGGGCAGCGCCCATAATGATTTTTATAAATGTCTCTTCAGTCAGTTTGTCAAGGGTAGCTCCTTTGTCGATCATAGATGGAGTAAGAGTACCGAAGAATTCATTATAAACTTTGGTATTCTTTTCTACTATATCCCTTGTAAGGCCCCAGCCGCCATCCTTGGCTATACGGGCCATGGCATTGCCCATTTGGCTTCCGTCCCACGGTGTATTACCAGCCAGGTAATCCTTGTATTTCACATATTTGTCATACAATACCTTATCGCTTGAGTTAAGGTTTGCGCCCTGGTCGTTTGCATCTATTGCTGCATTCACGTGTTCAAAGGCTGAGTTGATATCGTAAGGATCGTTGTACTGTGTTGGACACCAGGACCATACGAACCCACCTTTTGGCAGAGCTGCATCCCCATATTTGGGAATGTCGTTACAAATATCTATATACAAATTAAATAGTTTGATTACTGCTTCAGGATTTTTGCAGTTTTTATTAATTACCTTGAACGAATTGGTACCGTCAATAGTAAACCGGTTGATCAGGGTCTTCACAGGAGCACCGTCAAACGAGGGAAGATCCGAAACAACCCAGTTTGCCTTGGGATCCTTGTCCTTTGAATTGTTCAAAGGCCACTCATACATCCACCATGTGCCTATTGCTATACCAAGTTTGCCTGAGGTCAATTCTTCTGCCATCTTATCTTCGTTCTTTGTAGCAAATTCTTTGTCTATTATTCCATCTTTGTAGAATTCGCTAAGATATTGAAGAGCTACTTTGGTCTCAGGCTGTGTTTCACCAGCCACAATAGAACCGTCAGAACCTACGATCCATTTCTTTGGATATGAATTGAAAGGATACATGTAAGTCTTTATATCAAAGCCCCAACCATCAAATACCTTGCACATTGCGAAGCCACCGACAGCCTTTTTCTTATCGACAAAAGCCTTTGCTACATTCTTTAGTTCATCCATAGTTTTGGGAACTGAAAGTCCAAGCTCATCAAGCCAGTCTTTCCTTATAAACATTTCCTGTACATCTCTTCTCGGATCCCAATACTGCGGAATGCCATATAACTTACCATCTGATTTTCCAAGTGAAATTGCATTCGGATCTCTCTCAACAAAGCTTTTCATCATAGGGCTAAGGTAGTTGTAAGCATCAGTCAGGTCAGCAAGCTGATCATTCTGCCTCAAAATCTCATATTGTTGGGACTTAACCGACATGACATCAGGAAGATCATTGGAAGAGAGAGCTACGCTAAATCTTGTATCATACTGATCTGAAGGCGCCTGCCATAGATATTTTATGTCAATATTAAGCTTGTCTTTCGCCAGCTTCACGAATGACTGCGTTTCTGGCGTTACTCCCTGTAAAGTTGTAGGATCACCTGCTGGTGAGTAATTCAATATCGCCGTGACTGTCACTGGAGTATCTGACTTCCCAAACGGGTCATAATTTTTCTGAGCTTCTGCAGACTCAGACGATGCCTCAACAGATGTTGATACTGTTGATGACGCGGCTGAGGAACTTTGTTGTGCCGAGCCGCACCCCGCCAATGACAGAATCATCATAAAAGCTAACACTAATGAAATAGATAGGTGCACAATACGTTTGTTCATAAATTTCCTCCTTCAATAATTAAGTTATTACATTGCGAATCTTTTCCGAAGGACTCGAGTACCTTATACATACAATTATAAAAAAAAAATAAACAGATAAAAACTTTAAAGTTTTTACATCATTTTAATCTGTTTACTTAATGTTTTATAAAGTTATTTAATTAAAGCATTTCTATAATCCCGGGGGGTCATACCTGTCAATCTTTTAAAGAAGGTCGTAAAATAAGATGTTATTTCAAAGCCTAGCTCCAAGGCTATTTCGTCTATTTTAAAATGTGTATCCTCCAGCCTCCTTTTTGCAATTTCTATTTTAACGCTGTTTATAAAATCAGAAAGATTTTGGCCTGTAACCTGCTTATAATATCTTGAGAGATAAGATGGATTAAAATAGACTGAATCAGCGAGCTTTGTCAGTGACAAATCACCTCCGGGATTCTGTCTGATATAACTCTGGAGCCTGGCTATGACCAAATCGCTTTCATGCGCACTCTTCTCTCTTATATACATACATAAATAATGCCCCAATCCAACAAGGTATTTCTCAGTTTTTTCCCAATCATCCGCCAGGTCCAGAACTATAAGTTTCTCAATTTCCAGATCCAAATTTAGGCTGTTAGAAAGATTATGCCTGTTAATAAAAGAAACATATACCATAAGAAGTGAGTAATATTTCTCCACACCCGCAAAATAGCTCAAGGCAAAATTTTTTTTAACAATACCTAACAATTCGGATAATAACCCCGGTACTTCTAAATCGTACGAATCCTCTAGAACCTTATCCAGTTTTCTAAGCATTTTATTAAAACCACAATTATCAGTATCTTCTACCAATACTTTGGATGTTACCAGCGACTTAGCATCAGCCTCACTTAAATCAATCAGCAGTTGGGCTCCCTTAAGAAGTCTCTTGCCGATAAGCTGCATTATTTCATATTCTTCGTGCAAACTGCTTAAATCGGCAAACTTCCTGGAAATAATAAAAGAGAGGGATACATTATAAGTTTCCTTGAAATTATCCTGCACTGATTCCAGAATGCCCTTTAAATAAGTCGAACTATTTGAAAAGCTGCTGTTTACCGGCTGTATGAAAAATACTATTTCTGATTTAGCAATGACTGTATTTGTATGGACGACATCAGGCATAAAGCTTCTTTCCAACATATTCTGTACGGCACAATATATCTCAATTTTCTCATTTTGCTTGACTTCAGGATTAATTTCATTCAGCTTACCTAAAACAAGAAGTATGGGGTCACATGTATTGAGACTCATATCAAGTGCTTCAAACTGCTGGGTAATCGATGATATATCGTCGTTATCCCCATTCAGCAGTGACTCCATCAGTTCTTTCCTGAACAACTGAGTCAAATCAGCCATCTTACGCTTAGCTTCATTCACTATATCCAATTGTGCCTTTTCCATATTCAACTTGGTTATTGCATCAAATACAGCCTTTAACAAGACATCATTGTTTTCGGTTTTTAAAATGTATTTCGTATCAGTTTTTTGAATGGCTTCATATACATACTCGAACTCGTTGTATCCGGTTAAAAAAATCGTCTTGCAGTCAGGCCAACATTCAAGGGTCTTTTCCCTAAGCTGAAGGCCAGTTATAACGGGCATACGTATATCGGAAAGCAATATATCCACTCTCATTTTTCTGACAATTTCCAGTGCATCAACGGAAGAAAAAGCTTTTAGAATATCAAGTTCCAATTCATCGTGTTTGGAAAGCATAATTGATAAACCGTTTACTATTGCCGGTTCATCGTCTACAATCAATATTCTGTACATTAGTTCATCCCCTCGTATTTTATGATCGTTTCAATTTTCAGTCCCCCATAAGTACTCCTGCTTGCAAAAAGGCCACTTTCCCTTCCGTATTTAAGCTGAATACGCCTACATACATTTACTATTCCTGTCTTTTCAGCAAGGTCGGCAACCTTGGTCAATTTCACATGCAGTTGAGATAAAGCTTCGTCATCGAGGTCTTTTCCGTCATCTTCAATCATAATACTCAATACTCCGCTTTCAAATTTTATGGCAACATATATATTTCCCTTATATGAACTTTTCTCAAAGGCATGTTCATAAGCATTTTCAATGATAGGCTGCAGTATGATCCTGGGAACAATAAGGTTAGCATAGTTTTCCGGCAGATCCGGTATATGAACGTTTATCCTGTTGGCAAACCTTATACTTTGGATTTCAATATAATCTAAGGCATGTTTGTATTCCATATTGAGAGAAACCTCATCAGAACCACTCCTGGTTATATATCTATAGTAGCTGCCCAACCTGTTTGAAAGCTCATAAGCGGTATCCATATCTTCGCTTTTACACATCTGGCTTATATTATAAAAGCAGTTATATAAAAAGTGCGGGTTGATCTGGGATTGCAGCTGTTTGAGTTCTGATTGCTGTAAGGCCAATTTCTGAATATAGTTCATCTCTATGGATTGTTTCATATTATTAGCCATTAAATTAAAAGCCTTGTATAAATACCCAAATTCATCATCTCTGTTATTACTTACAATCATGTCCAAATTACCTCCATCGACACTTTTAAATGCCATTACAAGCTTTCTCATAGGTCTGTGGATCATAAAATTAATGAAAAATGAAAATAGAATTATGATGACTACTGATATTATAAATAATATTAAAAACATAAGGTTATAAATCTTTAACATTGACAGCGCATCATTTTCAGAAATATAAGAAACTAAAATCATACTGGAAAAATCAAGTCGCTTAAAAATCACCCAGTAATTCTCATTGCCACTCCTTAATGTGATTGTACCTGAATCTTTTTTGCTCAGATCGCTTATGCTATTTTCTTTCAACAATTGGAATTCTTTTTTGGGTGGTATAATAAATCCCAGATCGTCATCATATAAAATGGTATCAGCGCTGCTATTTCCGCTTAACCCTGAAAGCTCATCATTAATCCTACTTATAGGAATGCTGATATAAGCAATAGTATCTTCACTCTTGAAATTAATCGCCCTTTTTGAAGAAAACGCCTTAATGATATATAGCCTGTTCTGTGATTTATCAATGTATTTGGTTCTCTTGCTATCATAAGCTTTTTTTAGTATGTCATATTCTGTATTTGGAACTGCCGAAACACCAGTCTTTATTGATAATGTTCTGTCTACTGATTTTATATATACTCCGGCATTATCAATATTCTTACTGGAATCTTTCATTACAGATAACCGTTCCAGGATTCTATCATACATCTGAGTCCTTTCGTATTCACCTATAAGGCTATTCAATATACTTAGCTTCTGAATATCTAGATTGGCAAGGAAGTTAGTCTGCTGACGATAGATATTTTCAAGGTCATTATCAAATTCACGTGCGTAAAATGAAACATTGGACATTATAGAATTTGAAACTTCGGACTTGATATAAGTAGCTCCAGCCAGATTGATCCAAAAACTGACTGCAAATATAGGAAGAAGAAGCAAAATATAAATTAATATCACTTTTTGGTATATATGAAGTTTTTGCCATATTAATTTGATTGTCATAAAGTAAATACCTTTGTCATATCTTGGCTCCTAATACTGTTGTTGTGTTTTTATAAATCCTAGACATATCCAACTAGTGATGTTTGCCGCCTAATCCATTCTAATAGAAAAATTTTTTTGAATTAACCTAAGAATTATATTACCATTATATTTAATAGCAAGCTATAGAAAAAAAGGCGTGTCACTCGACTTGCCTTGAGGAGACAAAAATGATGCCGCCGGAAGCTGATAGCCCCCTGGAGGCAAAGTATATTTCACTCAACTTGAAGTATATTAGAATACCTATCTGCAATACAGTAGTTTTGTCGGAAAAATATAACCGCCCCATTTTAAATAATCCTTTTACAAATTAACGGTCGGATAGCTTTACCTCATCATTCCGTCCAAACAATATGCTTTCTATATTATCCACATTAATTACTTTATCAAACACTATCTTTGAAGTGAGTTCTCCCGAAAGGGTATAATTAAACTCTTTAGACGCCGGTCCTCCTTGTTTAATTTGAATACTTGATCCATCTTTATATTTGAATCCTTTAAACAAAGCTGGCTTCAAAATATCCCAATCTTTAAAATCAAAACTTTTAGCCTCATCAGTATCCCCTGTAGCAATTTTCTTTAATTTCTTTGTTGCATCCGTACTTTTATAATAAATAGTCATAGATAAGGGCGATATCTCTGCTTTGTATATATAAATATCTTTATCTGATAATTTATAATTGCTATTTAGATCAAATACCTTGGTCGAATCCTTGTAATCCATTGTCCACGATAACTTCCATTCACCTTCCAACACAATATGCATATCCGTTTTTTTATCATCAGCCTGGGCCTGCAGATTCTTGAATAATAAAGTAATAGTCTTTCCGTCTATATTAGTATTAGAATCTTTTAAAAACCAACATTCATATATCCTTTTATTTGTAAACTTCTCACCATTTGCGTGTTCAATAAACCCGAAAGACCCGTTATGCCAGCCTCCCGTCAATTGTACATCGTTATATTCAAACAAATTCGCATCACTAAGAGTTATATCTTTAGGAGAAGTGACTTCTAGAGCAATATATATTTGATTCTTATCTTGAAATGTCTGGATCAGATTTATTGTTAACCCATTATTGGTTACACTTGCTTTCTTTTGTTCGGCTATACTATTTACAATCAAATTATTTTGCTGCTCTTCATTGGCATTGAATTTTTCTGCTATTTTATCATTCCATTTAAATAAACCGGCTGCGTTGGCTGTTATACCTCCAAATACAATGATAGCAGCTGCTATTAATACTACTTTGGCTTTCGGCCTAAAATATCTTTTCTTATTATATTTTCCTGTCGAAATATCATTAAGAGTTGTTTCTACTCTATTATGAAAACCTTCTGAAACATCTGAAAAATTTTTTTCCCAATTTAGCTTATCCATACAGCATTCATCCTTTCATTCCCTATTATTTGTTTCAAATCCTTACGTGCTCTTGCCATTCTACTGTTGACAGTTCCCTTGGGAATTCTTAAAATGCGCGCAATTTCTATTGTAGAAAAACCATTTATATAGTATAGAATTACAACCATCCTGAGATCTTCATTTAATCCCATTATTGCGCTATGAAGCTCAGAGAAATCTTCATTCATACTTACACTTTTATCTACTGTAAATTCATCGTATGGAACGATTTGTTTACGAGACTTTTGGATCTTATAACACTCATGTATCAAAATACGTACCAGCCAAGTCTTAAAATATTGTTCCTGCTTCAAAGAGTCCAAACTGGCATAAGCCTTTAATATTGCCTCCTGAACAGCGTCGGCGCAATCGCTTTCATTTGCCAATATCGACTTTGATACCCGATACAATGCATGTTCGGATTCCCTTACCAATAAAGCAAATGTGTTTTTATCCATAGGGCATAACCATTTCCCTTCCTTAATAAATATTAAAAAATAAATCAGCTGATTTATACTACACCTATTAGAGTAATTTTCTAATACTTTGATTCACAAGAATATTAAGTTTTTGTAAACAGTTATTTAGGGTTGATACTGACAACATCCCTATAACTTATTTTTGGGTTTATCAGTTTAGTCCCCTCATTTGTAACTTATTCCCGAAAGGAGTTGTCCTTACGTTAGACGCTCGTACGAAAGGTGTTCCATGTCATTGCCCTGGAAGCGATGCTGATAGGATTTGGATTTTGGGCCGGGATACTCCTCGTTCTTGCGGTCTTAATTGTCTATCTTGCGGTCAATTTGATAAGCTGGAAGTTAGACCAGAAAGATGCCAACGAGATCAACAAAACGCTGAAGTCCTTTCAGGGCCCAAACTAAAAGTGTAGGTTTTAATCTATGATACTTCGTCTTTAGATCAAATGTATGTTAAATTTTTAAATCAACTATATAATATTACCTGGCTAAATTATACTGATACTGCTCAAGACCAGGGATTGTGTAGATTCTGCTGAAGCCTGCATCTGTCAGTGCTTGAGCAGCTAAGGAACTCTTATATCCCTTTTGACAGTAAAGGATTAATGGAGTGTCCTTTCTCTCACATACCGAGAACGGGTTATTTAATATATCATGTAACGGTATACAAATGCTTCCCTGTATATGCCATGTCTTATAATTCTCATTAGTCCGCACATCAACAAGCATTGCAGTATTATCATTTAACATCAGCTCCCATGCTTCATTGGGTGACAGATTTTTACTTTGAAATCCTCCGCCCCCAGTCTGAGGAACACGTTGCTCCCTATTAAGCATTCTTGCTACAATTGCTGCAGCTTCCGCACGAGTGATGTTGCCCGCAGCATCGAACACGTTGTTTTCACGCCCGGTCATTATACCTTTAACAACCACCTGCGCTATATGCATAACGCAGGTATGACAGAGATATAAGTCTCTTAGATATTCCGCCGCTGACCATTCATCCTCATCTCTTTCTCCAAATTCCGTTAAAAGCGCTTCATGAACTATTCTTGCAGCGGAACGGCGCTCAATCGGTTTTCTTATATTTGTTATATCAAAGTCCTCTATTATACCCTTATGCAACGCATAATCCATATACCCTAACGATGACCAACCGTCTTGTGCTGGCTTTATATTGCCTTTACAACTTCTAATTATCATTGTCACAAACTGTTCAGTTGTAACATTATCCTCGGGATGAAATAAGCCGTCATTCATCCATGGAATAATACCACACTTTACAAGTTTTACTATAAAAGCTTTAGCCCAATGATTATCAATATCAGCGAAATGCTTGTCTGCCTCGTCGACAAATGCGGAGCTCGAATTAAGCTCCGCCGCACTAAAGTCTATTGCTGTTTGCAGTGATTTCTTCATACTGTAAATCCTTTTTAGCCATACAAAAGCTGAGTTTTTGCCGTTAGAGTGAAGTCCTCAAATGTTACAGGAACAGAATACATCCTCAGCATACTAAGCAGGGGTAACTCTTACGGTTATATTGTCGTAGGCGTCAATGCCTGTAACAGAGAAGGTCCCTGAAGTGTTAGTTGTATTCCTACCTGTCCATAAATCCGTTATGTTGTAGCTTGCAGCATTTTGAAATTTATCCGCATTGACCATTTTATTCCCAATATAATAGATTATGCGGCTTACATCAACCGAATGCTCCTTCGTGTTTATTGAGTCGCTGAGATTGATAAAGGACAGCACAATATCTCCGTCGGCAAGAGGCTTTACAAGAATATCAACACGGTTGTTATTAGCAACATATGCCGTATCGGGATTGGTATTCTCAGTAGAGCAGTATATTCTTTTTGCCTGAATGCCGAGCGTATCCTGATTCAACGCGATTACCTCTTTGTTCGCAATGATCTTCCAAAGCTCATCACCCTTTGTAACCCATCTTAAATCCATTCCAAGCATAATCGGAGAATTCATCATACACCACATAGTCATATGAGTTTTACTCATAGTATTTGTAATTCCGTTCATACCGATTACAAGCATATCGGGATCATTCCACCCCTTGTCAAGTCCTGCAAACTCGTCCATGATAACCGCCTTATTGTACTGCGAGGTTATACTTGCGGTATTGTTTGAACTCCATTCGGCAGAGCCCGGATTTCCGTCAGAACCGACACTGAAGGTTATATCATTTAGAATACGCCAGGAGTCTCCAACCTTATATCCCCAGTTATGTGGCTGCGTTTTGCCCCATTCACAGATTGAGAGTACAACATCATGGTCAAAGTCAGCCTTATTCAAGCCGTCAAGTAATGCAGCATATGAATTAAGGGTATTTTCCTGCCTTCTGTGATTCATAAGACGTATGATATTTTCTCCCTCATTTAAAGTTACAGTTATTTCTTGCGAATCTATAAAGCTCGTTATACTTTCGGTAAGAGGAAGCAAATTATCAAAGTATCGAGTTTCATTATCTGCGTTTCCTACTGCAAGCTGAAGCCAGCGTCCTGTACCAACCTCCTCGCCGCTTGCGTAATTTATGGTAATGGCAAATTTTCCGCCAGCCGGCGCGGTCACAAAAAACTCAAGCTCACACCAACGGTCATCGACAGGTGTTGTACCCACATTTGTTCCATCAAACGTACCAATATTTGACACATAGTTGTCTCTGTTTTTTAATGCGCCTTGACCTAAAAGCACACCATCCTTAACGGCATTTAAAGTTATTTTTAGTCCTTCACCCGAGACCGTTATGCTTCTTATATTCGGAGTATAGGTATATTTTGCGTTCGTTGGTTCTGAGAACGTTGCATTATCCCAAAGGTAGTAGCAGTTATCAACCTTCAAAAAGTCAACTCCCCAGTCAATATAAGACCTTGTATCGACATCCTCATAGCCGCAGGTGCCCACCGCAGATCCTGCACAAAGATTTGTGCCTATATCATTATACATACCAAATTTAAGTTCCTTGTTGTGTATATAATCAGATAATGCCTTAAAGCCGCTTGGAAATTTCATAGTATCATTTGAGAGTAATCCATTTACGCGTTCGGATTTATAACAGCCGTCATCGAGCACTACGTACTCGTACCCCAAATCCGCCAGTCCCAAATTAACAATTGCGTCAGCCATTGCCTTTGTAAGTGCTTCGTTGTTCTTACTGCCAAATGCATTCCAACTGTTCCAACCCATCGCAGGGAGGCGGCCCTGCTTTTTATCCAAAAGCACCTGACCATTTGAGAAAGCGGGAAACAGATAATCAGGATTCGTGATCTTGTCAGGCGCTGTCCTTGACGTAGTCCTTTCCGATATTGGGTTACTTACT
>JAEYOM010000079.1 GCA_023411715.1 Bacillota bacterium
TTAATAAGTGATACCCTGTGCAAACATTGCGCTTGCGACCTTTTCAAAGCCTGCAATATTGGCGCCTGCAACGAGGTTGTCGCCGAAGCCGTAATCCTTCGCGGCCTTGCTTGCGTTCTTGAAGATGTTGATCATGATATCCTTGAGCTTGGCATCAACTTCTTCGAAGGTCCATGAGTACCTCATGCTGTTCTGGCACATTTCGAGCCCGGAAGTAGCGACGCCGCCTGCGTTTGCAGCCTTTGCGGGTCCGAATACGAGGTTGTTCTTCAGGAAAACTTCAACGGCTTCGGGAGTAGAGGGCATGTTGGCGCCTTCACCTACAGCAAAGCAGCCGTTTGCAACGAGCTTCTTGGCGGAAGCTTCGTCGATCTCGTTCTGTGTAGCGCATGGCAGAGCGATGTCGCACTTGATGGACCAGATACCGGAGCAGCCTTCCGTATAGGTAGCCTTCGGATGAGACTTGATGTATTCGCTGATCCTCTTTCTTTCAACTTCCTTTATCTGCTTGACGGTGTCTATCCTGATACCGTCGGGATCATATATATAACCGTTGGAATCGCTGAGCGCCACTATCTTTGCACCAAGCTGCTGAGCCTTTTCGGTTGCGTAGATGGCAACGTTTCCGGAGCCTGAAATAACAACCGTAGCACCCTTGAAGGATTTGCCCTTTATGGCCTTCATGGCTTCTTCCATGAAGTAGCACAGTCCGTAACCGGTAGCTTCGGTCCTTGCAAGGCTTCCGCCCCAGGTAAGGCCTTTGCCTGTAAGTATGCCTGTGAACTCGTTCTGCATTTTCTTGTACATTCCGAACATGTAACCGATCTCACGTCCGCCGGTTCCGATATCGCCGGCCGGTACGTCCGTATCAGGTCCGATGTGTCTTGCGAGCTCAAACATGAAGCTCTGGCAGAATCTCATGACTTCGCCGTCGGATTTGCCCTTGGGATCGAAATCGCTGCCGCCCTTTGCGCCGCCCATAGGCAGGCCGGTGAGGGAGTTTTTGAATATCTGCTCAAAACCGAGGAACTTGATGATGCCGGAGTAAACCGAGGGATGAAGCCTGATGCCGCCCTTGTAAGGTCCGATAGCACTGTTGAACTGGATCCTGTAGCCTCTGTTTACCTGCACCTTGCCCTTGTCATCGACCCATGGTACCCTGAATATGATCTGTCTTTCAGGTTCCACGATCCTGTCGAATATTCCCGCAGCTACCCATTCAGGGTGTTTTTCAGCTACAGGCTCCAGCGATTCGAGGACTTCCCGCACTGCCTGGTGGAATTCGGGTTCGTTGGGGTTTCTTTTGATGACCTGATCCATAACACTTGCCAAAATCTTCATTATCTCTATACCTCCTGATTATTATATAATGCTTGTAGGGTGAGACTTTCGCCTCACCGTCCAAGTAGTATTCATAAAAAATTTACAATTGATTGGATTTACAATATGCAGGCCTAGAATGTTACACTTTCAAAATGGTTAACTTTTCCGGCTGTTGGCCTCTAGTTGGAATACACCCCAAAACAACTGACAATACTGCAACTTCCCTTATAATATATACGTATATTTATACATTTGTCAAGAAGTAAATTGAAGGTTTAACAGTCTCAAAATTGCATGATTTATTGCAAAATAGTCTATCTGATGCAATCAGAAGTGCTGAAGTTTCTTGTGGGATTTTGATAAATATTATGATAATATAATAATATGTCATTACATAATATGTGGCGGATGTCATTACTAGGGAAACATGCAATTTGATAACATTACCGGGCATGCCGAGGGGTGAGGTTACTTGTACAGGGTAATGCTGGTCGATGATATGGATATTGGTCTAAGGCAGTTGAAAAGGCTCAAGCTCTGGAACGGTGAAACCGACTTCTGTATTGCCGCAGAAGCGAAAAACGGACAGGAAGCTTTGGATATCCTGCAAAAGGACAGGATCGACCTGATCATAACCGATATTAGAATGCCTAAGATAGACGGCATAGAGCTTCTCAAAAATGTGGCTGAAAAGTCGCTATGCCCCTCTGTTGCACTTCTTAGCGACTTTGAAGATTTTTATTACGCAAAACAGGGGATACAGTACGGAGCCTTCGATTATCTCAGTAAACCGCCCAAATACGAGGATATCGCTGATTTACTGGACAGAGTCGGGCAATTTCTTAGAAAAAGGGAGCAGGAGAGCGAACTTGTAAGAAACCTGGAAATAAGGCTTGAGGAAAAGATGCAAGACCATTTCCCGACGGCTGAAATGGACTGTCTGGTCGAGGCATTTCTAAAGAAGCGGCAGGATATGCCCGTAATAACGGACAGGCTTGCCGAAGCTATCCTGGTGATTTCCGGCAAGGATCCGCTCAAGGCCGGAATATCGTTCAAAAGAGCTGTATCGGAGCTTTTACAGAGGATATCCGAACAGTACGGCTGGCTCGATATGTTTATTGATACAAGTATATTGAGGGGAATAGATTTTTCAGGATTCAGCAGCGCGGATGAAGCCGCGGTGGCATTCGAGCAATCTATCAAAACTCTTTTCGGAAGCATAGCCGAACTCGAATACGGCTGCGATCCCGAGCAGATGGAAAACAGGATATCCCGCTGTGTCCTGATGTCGGTGGATCAGTATATAACCATCGAAGGGATAGCCAGGTCAATGTATATGAACCGTAAGTATCTGAGTGAAGCTTTCAGGCAGAAAACAGGGGAACTGCTTATCGAGTACATAACGAAGGTCAAGATGAAACGGGCGGCCAGGCTGCTTGGACAGGGCGGGAGAAAAACGTATGAGATCGCGCTTCTCCTTGGGTTCAGGGATACGGAGTATTTCAGCAGACTTTTCAAGAAATATATGGGCGTATGCCCAAGCGAATACAGGGTCAACATGGGTACATAGTAAGAAGCTGACATAATTCCGGGTAAAAACAGGAGAAATTTCATTAAATTATTAAAATAGACAGGGTAATATATAATAAGTTTAGAGGGAGCCCTGTCTGTTTTTATATGGCAGACAGCTAATACCTTATAGTGTGGTGTATGACATGGACAAAGGGGTTATGCTGGCGGTAGTGATTGTTGAGGATTCTCTGTTTTTTGCTGATCTTATGCTAAGGATACTGAAAAGAAACGGAATGTTGGTCGAAAGCAGAGTAGTTTCCACGAAGACTGAATTACAGGATGTATTGAACTGGGACTGCTGGGATATTATTCTCAGCGATAATGTCATGCCCGAGTTCAATGCCCTGGGTGCACTGAAGGTGAGAAACGGGATATGCAGCGATACACCATTTATTATCGTTTCAGAGGATATAAGTCAGAAGGAACTGACTGAAGCCTTCGAAAAAGGGTGCAGCTCCTTCCTCCCGAAGGATAGGATCTCCGAGCTGCCGGAGGTCATCAGGAAAGTTATAACGGATCATGATCGGAAACCAAATTGCCAGTAAATGTTTGATAGACGAAAGGGGGTGACGATATGAAATCTACAGGTATAGTCAGAAAGGTGGATGAACTTGGAAGGGTAGTACTGCCCATCGAGCTTAGAAGGACACTGGACATAGCTGAAAAGGATGCACTCGAGATATTTATCGAAGGAGCAAACATAATTCTTAAAAAATATGAACCGGCTTGCATTTTTTGTGGAGACGCCAAGGACGTTATCAATTATAAGGGAAAAAATATCTGTTCCGCCTGCATGAGAGAATTGAAAGGCTGAATGATAGCTTTCTGATGGCATGGGGTACCATGCCGCGAAGGAAGAATATAGAAGCAATTTGTGTTATTCGACACAAATTGCTTCTATGGTATGTAAAGTAATTGGAAGGTGATTTTCTGAAGACCCCAAAAGTAAATACGGTTCTGATAAAATCATTGCAAATTGCGGCGATTTCATTGATTGCCGGTTTTGTTATGTATTATGCGGTAACGAGGCTGCTCATATCCGAACTGGAGAATTCACTCGTACGTTTTGCGCAGCAGGGAGCAACGACAGTAGACAACTACGTCTCGGCGCGGACCTTTGAAGTCAAATCTATTGCTGCAAACAGTATAATTAAAAATACATCGCTGCCTCTCAGTGAAAGGCTGGACGAACTTAAAAAGCAATTGTACCTTGACAAGTACAGGAGGCTCAGCCTGGCAGATACACATGGGAATGCCGTAACGACTGATAACAGGATGCTTTACATAGGCGACAGGGATTATTTCAAAAAAGCCTTGAAGGGTGAAACGTCGGTATCGGATCCTATAGACAGCCGTGTAGACGGTATATCGGTCATTGTATTTGCCGTGCCCATAACAGAGGAAGACAAAGTCACAGGCGTCCTGTATGCAACTTATAAAGCCGACGTTTTGAGCCTTATGACGGATAAAATCAAACTTAAGGATAACGGCAGTACCTTCATTATAAATAAGGACAGGGATATAATAGCCAATGATGACAGGAAACTTGTTTACGACGGCGAAAATATCTCCGATGTCATGGAAGACAAACCGGGCCTTGATAAGCTGGCCGACATTGAAAGTAAAATGGCGGATGGACTGACAGGGACAGGTGAGTACTATTATGACGGCCAGTACAGATATATGGGCTTCTGCCCCATTGGGGACACAGGCTGGTCAATTGCGGTAACCGCTCCGACGGGTGAAGTATTCGGTGAACTTAATATAGTCTTTATCCTGCTAATCGTATTGATATCGGCTGGTTCGTTCATCATAGCAATTGTTTTTTCACACTCGGGAAACCTGAAAAAGGATCTGATGAAACAGCAGGTCAATTCCATGCGGATAACCGATTTTACCAACCTGATCGCGCTCAGCCTAAAGCACGACGGGACGATACTTTCGTCCAACAGGCATGCTGAAGATATATTGCTGTATTTCAAAAAGTTCAGCGAAAATGGGATCCGGAACGTAAATGAATTACTGACGCCTGCCGATCGGGAAAAGCTGGCGGGAGCAATTTCAAATATCGAGCTGCAGAACACCAGCTCAAATCTCGAACTGGCATTAGGATCCGAAGACAGTAAGATCATGCACGTTTACTGCAGTGTAATTAGCGACAGTGAAAATTACGATGTATGCGAACTACTGGGTATCGACATCACGGACAGGGTCGAGCAGGAGAGTAAGCTGCAGGGCAGCTTCGAGGAGCTTTCGCTGGTATATGATGAACTTGCGGCTACAGAGGAAAAGATAAGGCAGCAGGCGTACAAGGATCCTCTGACTGGTTTGCCCAACCGTATAGCCCTTTATCATGACGTTAAAGAATTATTCTCCGGCCCGGGTAAAAATTACCTCAGTGCCCTTCTGTATTTGGATCTGGACGATTTTAAATATATAAACGACTCCTTCGGGCATACCCTGGGCGACCTCCTGTTGGTAGATATAGGCCGGCGGCTGAATGAAGCTTTCACGGAAAATGAGATCGTTGCCAGATTCGAAGGGGACGAATTCGTAATATTCATAAAAGATTTCAGAACTTTAGACGGCTTGAATGATAAAATAGAAAGAGCGATGGGCGCCTTTTATGAGCCCTTCATTATAATGAACAACAATTTCCACGTCTCGGCAAGCTGCGGTATCAGTATTTATCCCGAACATGCCGGAAGCATCGAGGAGATGCTCAAGAGTTCTGATGTTGCAATGTCCCGCGCAAAAAAAGGCGGAAAAAACAAGTCTATCATGTTCGAACGTGAAATGAACGATGAGCTCTCCGAAAGGATCAGCATGGAAAACGGCTTGAGGCTCGCAATCGAAAAGAACGAGTTTTTGCTGTATTATCAGCCGCAGGTCGACCTCAAGACCGGAAAGATAAGCGGATTTGAGGCGCTGATCAGGTGGAGGGACAGCGAACGCGGCATGATCCCGCCACTTAAGTTTATTTATATAGCGGAGGAAACGGGACTTATCGTAAAAATAGGTCAATGGGTCATGGAAACAGCCTGCGGCTTTATAAAGGAGCTGAACGACAGCACTGACGGCCGGCTCAAGATATCGGTAAACATATCTGTGATCCAGCTGATGCAGACCGACTTCGTCCAGAAAGTCAAAACAGCTTTGCTGAATACCGGCCTCGAACCTTCACTGCTGGAACTCGAGATAACGGAGTCAAAGCTGGTCGAGGCGCTTGAAATGAATCTGCAGAAACTGAACGAACTCAGGGAACTCGGCGTTAA
Source organism: Bacillota bacterium (assembly GCA_023411715.1). Taxonomy (GTDB): domain Bacteria; phylum Bacillota; class Clostridia; order Acetivibrionales; family DTU013; genus JAEYOM01. Next base: position 6,171 of record JAEYOM010000079.1, read on the forward strand.
GCTTTCGATCGATGATTTCGGTAAAGGCTTTTCTTCGCTTAGTTATTTGAAACAGCTGCCTATAGACACTTTGAAGATAGATAAGAGCTTCGTGGACGATATACCGGAAAATGACAATAGTATGATAGAATCGATCATCCATATAGGTCACCAAAGAAATCTCCGTATCGTGGCCGAAGGGGTCGAAAAACTGGAGCAGATGGAATTCCTTGCGAGATATAAATGCGATACGGTGCAGGGTTATTACTATTCAATGCCGTTGCCCGGTGAGGAAATAAACAAGCTGCTGTAGGAAACGGCATGTATATAGCGGATTTTTACTAAAAATCACAGGCGTTCGATACGCACGTGATTTTTTTATAGCCTGTTTAAGCTTCAAAATATGTTAAAATCCCGAGCAAATCAACGTATAAGTTATAAAAACAGATATAAAGACGGATAAAATAAAAATAATCCATAGAACAGTTGCAAATGGACAAAAGCAGGAGTAATATGTTTATAACGAGGCGATAGTTGCTTATCTCCTGCCTCGTTGAAACGCGCAAAGGTAGAAAATTTTTTTACAACCGAAAAATTTTCTATTGAACTAATGCGTTATAAACAAAAAACTTATGTTAGGTGAGGCTCCTATACAGATAAACGCTACTGCCCGGAAATGTCGAAAGACGCCAATGGGTCAACAGGTACTACCGGATTAAGGTTTTACTTAACGTAGCTGAGATGAGGTAAATCTCCACGCTGTATAGTGCCAAAGCTCAACGAAGGTAAGTGCCCGTAGCATATACAGGAACTGTCTTCGTTGACGGTTCTTTTTTATTGCGCTCGATACGCATTAAGATTTTTACCGAATTTATATTATTTAGCGGTAAAAAATATGATATATCTGCCGGAGGTGATTTCCGTGAAAGCATTGTCTACATTTTATCTGAGCCGGATCCTCGGACGCAGGGTTGTTTGTGCCGGTAATAACGACGTCGGCAAAGTAAGAGACTTCATAGTTGACATGAACAGTATAAGACCCAAAGTGACAGGCATTGTGGTCAAAGACGGGAATAAAACAAGTAATATGAATTTTTCCGGTATGTCGATAGAAAAGATAAATGGGCAGTATAGCGTTTCGTGCATTAATGCCGTGGAAATGGGCGAACTTGCGGAAAATATGCAGCTGCTTGCCAGGAATGTATTGGACAGGCAGCTTGTAGACATAGATGGCAGGAAGGTAGTGCGCGTCAACGATGTCAGGCTCGCGGTGCTGTCGAGCGGAATATTCGTGGTAGCGGTCGACGTAGGGATGGAAGGGTTTCTTCGGAGGCTGGGGATAGCCAAGCTTTTCAAGAAGCTACTGAAGCCCTTCGGCTTAAGCGTCCCGGGGCAGCTAATATTATGGGACGAGGTTGCTGCAGTTGAGTTTTCACATGTGGGTATCAAGCTGTCGAAGGAGCATACCAAGCTGCTCACAATGCATCCTTCCGATCTTGCCGATATAATCGAGGACCTTGATCATAATACTCAGGTCGCCATATTTTCATCACTCGACGAGGAGAAAGCCGCGGACGTTCTTGAAGAACTCGAACCGGGCGCCCAGGTCAGCATAATCGAGAGCATTTCCACCGAAAAGGCGGCAAATGTCCTAGAGCTTATGCCGGCGGACGAAGCGGCCGACCTGCTGGACGAAGTAGAGGACGACAAGGCAGAAGAACTGCTGAACGAGATGGAAACCGAGTCTTCCGACGAGATCAGGGAACTGATGGAATACCCGGACAACGAGGTCGGCAGCATCATGACGACAGATTATATGTCCTTCAACGAGAACCTTACGGTGGCCCAGACACTGGCGGAACTGCGCAGGCTCAAGCCGGAATCGGACACCATATATTATCTGTACGTGCTGGACGACGAAGACAAGCTTGTCGCAACAGTATCGCTCAGGGATATCGTTATTTCCGAGCAGGGAGTACTGCTTAAAGAGATCATGAATACCAAGGTCATCTTTATTTATGACCATGACAAGATAAACTCACTCGCGGAGATAATTTCAAAATACAGCCTGCTTGCCGTTCCCGTGGTGGATGAAAACTCTGTCATGCAGGGTGTGGTAATAATAGACGACGTCATCGATACGTTGATCAAGTCAAGGAGGAGAAGGCTGTAAGACTCCTTATCGATACGTTGATCAAGTCAAGCAGGAGGAGAAGGCTGTAAGACTCCTTTGGCAGCCGGTAACTGCAGAGAGAACAGGAGGTGGAAATGATGACTGCAAAAGTACGGAACAATTTTTGGAGAAATTTCGTTATTTTTCTATCGATATTGGGACCAGGTATCATCACAGGAAGCGTAGATAACGATGTCGGCGGTATTACGACCTATTCGGTTGCCGGCGCCACATATGGATATAATCTCATTTGGACACTTATACCTGCATTCGTGGTATTGTTCGTAGTTCAGGAAATGAATGCGCGTATGGGTATCGTTACAGGTAAGGGCCTTGCAGACCTTATCCGCGAAAATGCGGGCGTCAAGGTCACATTTTTCATATTCTCCGCGCTGCTTGTCACGGACATCGGAAACACAACTACTGAATTCGCCGGTGTTGCAGGCAGTATGAACATTTTCGGCGTCAGTAAGTACATCTCGGTGCCGCTTGTAGCCTTCGCAGTTTGGATACTCGTAGTAAAGGGCACATATAAATTTGCAGAACGTGTTTTTCTCACGTTCAGTCTGGCGCTTCTTTCCTATATCGTCTCTGCGCTGATGGGACATCCGGACTGGGGCGATATCGGCTCATCGATCCTGCGTCCGCAGATGGAATTGAATTTCGGGACGATCTCCACCATCATCGGGCTGATCGGGACTACCATAGCACCCTGGATGCTGTTTTACATGCAATCGGCCGTAACAGAGAAAAAGCTCAATCTGGATGATTACAAGTTCACCCTGCTCGATGTGCTGACCGGCTGCATAGCAACTGTTGTCGTGGCGTTTTTCATCGTGGTCTCCTGCGCATCCACATTATATGCGAACGGCAAGGGTACGGAAATAACGGATGCGAGTGTAGCAGCACGGGCACTGGAACCTTTTGCCGGAGTATTTGCATCCCAGGTTTTCGCATTTGGACTCCTTGTGGCGTCCATATTCTCGGCGACGATCCTGCCTGTCGCAACCTCCTTCTATGTGTGCGAGGCATTCGGCTTCGAGGCCGGCATAGACAAGAAGTGGGACGAAGCGCCGCAGTTTTACTGGCTGTACACTGTGATCATCATGATAGGCGCAGGTATAATACTTTTGCCGGGCACGCCGCTTATCGGGATATCCCTGTGGTCTCAGAGACTCAACGGGATCATGCTGCCGGTCGTACTGATCTGCATGATGCTTATAATAAATAATAAGGAAATAATGGGCGAACATACTAATAACAAAGTTATGAACGTAATCGGCTGGGCAACGATTGGCATACTCGTCGCATTGTCCGTGACGTTGGTTGTCACCTCAATATTTTAACGGAGCAGGATAAATGGTCGGATTTTTTACACGGAAAGCCGGTCAACGCTGTGAATGATTGATCAAGATGTTGGCTGAAGCATTAACAAAAGTTTAATATCCACAGCTTAATAGGCCTAAAAACAGTGTTATGCACAGACTTATCAACATTATCCACAGAAGCCTATCCACAAAACGGACGTTCTGAGGATAAAAAATGTCAGACATATATTTTAGTTCCGAGTATTATCTGATGTAACACACTTGTTATTAATTTATTGGAGGTAAAATATATGAAGAAAAGTGAATCAATGATCGGAGGTCTGCTTGTAATAATCGGTGCTGTACTGCTGTGTACACGTTTTTTATTCAACAAACCTTTTTTCACACTGGGTGCCGATGACTTCTGGCCGATCATAATACTGCTGCTCGGCGCAGGTTTCGAACTTGCCTACTACATTTCACTGAAAGCTCCGGGATTGCTCGTACCCGGCGGAATACTTACGACCTGCGGAGTGCTGTTTTTCTTTGAAGTTGCTACAAACTGGCGTTTTGCAGCGTATACCTGGCCTGTATACATCCTTGCTGTTGCGATCGGGTTATTTCAGCTGTATGCGCACATCGGAAGGCCGAGGGGACTGATGGTAGCAATAGGGATCCTGGGCGGCATAGCTGCGGCATGCTTTATCGTAATGACTTTCAGATTCTTCCTTGGAGCTATCGATCTTGGACTCGTGATTCCGGCCGTACTGGTACTGGGCGGACTCGTTATGGTGTTCGGAAGGGGCAGATCGAAATCGGGAAACTGGTAAGCCCTGCATTTACTAAAAACTTATCCTGATTAAAATAAAGGTCGGAGCGGAATCATCCGCTTCGGCCTTTTATGAAATATAGTGCAGTCTTGTCTAAAAAACCTGGGCGCCCGGTGCGCCCAGGTTTTTTGGCAAAAAAATTGGTTAGTCTGGCGACTAACCATGTAAAGGGGGTCAAAATGTATTTTGTGAGGTCAGTAATAGTATTGACCTCCCTTAACACTTTTTATTCATTTATCCAATAAAAATTTTTTATTTTTTGTGAAATCTCGGTTACGATGGTTTCAATATGTTTTTTAGAGCAGTCTATCTCAACGTCTGCGTATCTCCTGTAAAGAGGGATTCTTTCGCTGTACAGCATTTCAAGCGTTTGACCGCTCTTCATCGCTATGCCGCGCGTTTTTGCATTCTTAAGCCTTCGCTCGAGCTGATACATTTTCGAATTAAGAAATACAACAATACCGTGGGCCTTCAGGTGGCGCATTGCAGTATCGCTGTAAATAACACTGCCGCCCGTGGCTATTACATAACTTTTTACATCGAGGCCGAGGACTATACCTTCCTCTATTTTTATAAATTCGTCTATGCCGCGTGAATCCAGCAGCTCCTGGAGGTAGCGATTCTCCTGCTTCTGTATCAGCAGATCGGTGTCGATGAACGGCATTTTCAGCGATTTTGCAAGCAGTACTCCCGCTGTGCTTTTACCTGCTCCGGGCATTCCGATGAGCACTATGTTTTTGTTATCCATGTTATCCTGTCTGAGATAAATCTTCGATATATTATTTTGCTTTCATGACAATACTATATCATGATTTATCATGATATAGTTGGCCATGTGCGTTTTGGCGATATATTTCGCCAAAGCGAAATATATTGGTCAAAAATTTCGCATGGCCATAAATTCCGCCGGAGGCATATAATATCTTCGGTTTTTGAGGATAGTATATCATAAACCGGTAATATAAAACACGACCCCGTACTTAAAAATCTCATAAGGGTAGAACAAACAAAACGGAGGATACCGCAAATGTCATATCACAATTATCATAATACGGATAAGAAAAATACTTTCGATAACAACAGGAAAGCCGACCCGATATATGACGAAAATGCCGGCGACAGGACCATAAATGCGGAGAGCCTGCAGATGGAATCGACACTGAACGAGCTCTCCAACGAGTTGAAGCCCGGGGAAACGCTGGTATTGGATATAGGCAACAATTATTTCAATCAGACGGACGAAATATATGACACACTTGTCATGCGCGGTTACGAAGTCAGAAAGACCTTCAGGAACGGAAGAAATCAGATAGTCGTGAGCAAAAAGGCATAGGGGATCCGTATGCTGGAAAAGCCTGATACAAGGTAAAAATGCCTGGTACCCGCCGCATGATGAATAACTACGCGAGAATCGGTCTATGTGCCCGCAGAATCGGTCTATGCGCCCGTAAGCAGGGCCAATACTGCCTGAATGCAGCAGCCGGCGGCGATAGCCGGCGAGAAATGGAACTTGGCGCCATCGCTTTTATTATCGAAGTCAGTATAGGGGACGAAGGACTGCGTCAGAAAAACAGTTTTCAGATATATGGCCACATATGCGAACCTTTTCCGGACATTGCCCCTGGCAAGCATGATCGCGGCGGCTATGATGCCTCCTGCCAAAAAGGAAAAAGCCGCGGCATATGTGGTAAACTCAGCGCCCATGACGGCACCGACTACGCAAAATAGCTTGATATCGCCTGCGCCGAGCATCCTGAGCGCAAATAGGACAAACAGCAATAATACCGGCAATATCGCCCCCAGTAACGATTTTATCAATCCGCCCGGCCCTTCAAACACAAAATTTATCAAAAAGCCCGCGGCAAGACCCGCAGCCACTATCGCGTTGCTGATCCTGTAACGCAGGATATCGCCCGCTACTGCAGCAGCCAATACGATAGCAATTATTATGATCCTGACCGGCATATAATGCCTCTTTCCACTAATAAAATGTCACTTAAACGCCATTAATGTAAATATATAACAAATTATCTTGTTTTGCAACTACATTCTTTTTATCTGTTACACAGGCTGGTTTTATATGGAGAACATATGCGTAGAGCCAATAGAGTATGTTAATCCAAGCAAGTATAAGCAAAATCACGTCCTGTTAGAGCGGGTGCGGCCCAAAAGCGAGTCACGTTTGATTTTGAAAAAGAGCTTGGATTTACAGGCTCTTTGGCTTGAAGCATGTTCTCGCTATAAAACCAGCCAGCGAAACATATCTGCTTAATTCAACCGGCGCAACAGGAATGTTTGGCATTAAGTGTCCGTAATCAAAATCAAAATACAACGTGTATTCGGTGCCGGATTTTGTTAAATTTATGGATCGTTCTGCCGATATAACCATTGAAGTACACCTTGATATCCGCTGTCGGCAAAGACTACAAAACCGATATTTGCGGATGTAAATCCGGCTGGAGGTATTACGCATATGAAACCATTAAAAAGGTCAGTAGCTGCGGTTTTGATCGCAGTGCTTCTATACAGCATAATAGGCGGTTCGATGATCTCGGCATTCGCGGCGGATTTCACGGCGGTTAGGGTAACGGCCGTTTCATACGCCAACGGTACGCTCAATATCAACTGGAGCCAGCTGCCCGGCGCGGAGGCGGCGGAGATCACATACCATACCCCGAATGCCGATAATTCGGCCACTGCCATGAAACAGACCGTCGTCGGCAAAAATTCCGCAGCAATCACCGGCCTAAAGCCTGATTATATATATGATATCCGAGTTACGGTCTATGGCGCGGTCGATGGCAGCAATAATCCCGCAGGGGAACCTATCGGCCAGGGATTGCTGTTCTATCTGCCTTCAATGACCTTCTATTCAAGGCCTCTGCAGCAGAGCAGCAGGACAGTCGATGGGGGCGGCCTCGAAATAGGCGTGTATCCCAAACTGAAGCTCAGATGGAAAGAGATAAGGGTCTTTTATGATCCCGATTATACCATCTATCCCAATGTCGATCCGGATGCCGGCAACAATAGTTTTCTTCCCTTCGGCAGGCACGAAGTGCCCGGCTATATGGCTAAAGCGTTGAACGACATCTACGGAACTGATATTGAAATAACATCACAAAGCTATGAGATAAATCTTTCCGTTGAAGAAAACGCAAAGAAAGACCTGCTGATAGCAAGAACAGGCGAATCGGCCTATTCTGCCAGCGTTTCCGGAAGTCCTGACGTATCCGCCGCAGTCACGGCTCCTGATGCGTTGGGTTTCATGAGTTTTGAATTATGGGGCAGGGAGGATGAAAACTCAACTGTAAAAGAGACGCTGCCTCACAATAATGCCGCCAGCATCCTGCCCGACGTAGATATCCTGCCGGGTATGGTGTATTACATGAACATTAAACCCGTTTTCAGGGATTCCTCCGGCGTAAAAGTGGCGGCCCTGTCAAGCGGGTCTCCGGATAATGCGGGAAAAATGAATGTTCGTGATGAGAGCCTGCTAACTAATTTCGCCAGCACGCCTATCCGTTTTGAGATCACAAAAGACAGTGCAAACAATCTTTATATAAAGATTTATAAAGTTAATCAGGGCAGCATGAATCTTCCGAAACTTTATTATGACATTCAGATAGACGGCAGCCCGAACAGGGAGAAGCTTGTCGGCTCTAATTATGACGGTCCTTATATCATAGAGGGTATAAAGGGCGGGGACTCTCAAAATGAGAGAGCCTACAAAATAGTGGTCACTTCAGACAGCCCTGAATACAGGCTTGAGTCCCCGTCGATGCAGTACAAGCCCGCGGATGATTCCAGCAGGCCGCCGCTGCCGACAGGCATTTCGGTCGTTGACATGACTCCGGAAACCAGAAATGTCACTTTCCCGGCAATTGGGGCTGCAGTGCCTGTTACAGTTCCGGTGACCTCTTCAGCTGTAAAGCTTTCGTGGGACCTGCCGGCCAATCAAGACTGGGATACGATCAAGAATAACCTTTACTTCCACTTTCTTATATCCACCAGCCAATCCGATCTGACAGACAAGGCTTCTATTACCGTAAACGGCACGCGTTGGGGAGACAAGGAGTATGCCTCAAAATACCGTCTTGTAAAGGATGTCAGCGCACTTTCGCCGAAAATTAAGGAGAAGAACGGGCGACTGGAATATACCCTCGGTGGCTTTGACCTCTTTACAAAGGAGACAAGTACGGGAGAAATCGGCGCTGATTTGCCGAATCCCGACGGTTACCCTGACTTTCTGCTCCCGAATACGGTATATTATCTCCAGATGTATACCACCAAGGGCGATGTGGATCCGGCGCCGCCGGAAAGCGAGTCCGAGCACTCCATAATAATGAGCTTTACTACATTGGACGGGACGGAACCCGATGTTCCCGTGCCTGCAAACCTCAGCCAAACGGAAAATGAAAATCTCACTACTGCGAACCCGACAGTTACGGTACAGTTTGATAAAATAACAGATATAAACTGGAAGGATTATTTTACCGGATACAGCGGCAGCGATTACGATCATTACGTTTATTACGATATTTATATGAATGGCGCCGAAACTACTACCAGATCGGCTTTCACGCTGATAGGCACCACGGAGGTGCATGGGAAGGATGTTGACTTTACTGGCGATAACGTTCCCGAAAGCACTCTTGTAAAAGCGGCCATCTCGCAGTTCGACCCGGCTTCCGCCGCATACGGGCTTTTCGGCCCGAAGCTGCTGCCTAATACCACGTATTATGTGAAAGTAAAGACCAGACTGGTCATCCGGAATAAGACGAACCCGACTGACGTGAAAACAAGGGAGTCCGTCTTCACATCTGTCCTTCCCGTTACGACGAAAACGTCCGGTGTGACTCCTCCGGACGAGAACCGGATAAAGCCTTTGGCGCCGACGGACTTTTCCATTGCCAAAACCAGCGACGGAAACCTGATAGTTACAGGTGAAAGCGTCACTTTTACGTGGTCGAGGAAAGCAAACGAAAGAAATGTCATATATCAAATTGTCAAGACGTCTGGAAAGGTCGGGCCAACCGACGGCGCGGCTGACTACAGGGACGACCCCGAATATCAGGATTTTCTTGCGGCATACAGTAAAAACCCTGTTGCTGGAACGACCGTCAAGAACGGCGCTGTTTATCTCAACCTCAAGCCTGCGTCTGAAGACGACGAAAGAGCAGTATATAACTTTACCGTCGATCGAAGCATGTTCCCCAACAAGCTTTACTATTTCAGCCTGAAGGCAGTCCGCGTCGATGCTTCGGGCAATATCATCGATCCTCCCTCAGAGAGCGCCTGGGTATCGATACCTGTGACGACGAAGCTGATAGATAAGCCCAATTCACTTGAAGCTATAGTGAATTCGGAGCTGGGTTTCTTCTGGACCGACGCGACGGCCGGCCTGACTGCGGAGGATTATAAAATTTATCTTAAAGGCCCTTCCGACAAGGACTTCAAGCTGACGAACCGTTCTCAGGCCACAGTTGTAAAGGATGGCGACGGTAAGACCTACTACGGCAGGATATTCGGCCTTAAAGCCGATACATATTATGATATCCGCGTCACTAAAGGCGTCAATACGTCGGTATATGAAAAAACGGGCGTGAAGACGCGCGATGCGAATCATGAGATAGAAGTAATGTGGGCCGGCAAGCCTTTGGACAGCCACGCGTGGTATGAGCTGGCCATTATAGAGGAGGGCGGCTCGGAATATACGGTCCTCGATACTTCGGATCTCGAGCAATATACCGACAAAAACGGCAAAATACAGCCCTATTATCAGGAAGAAACGATACGTACCATCAACTCGGATGAATTGTATTACCACGCTAAGATAAAAAGCGTCAATGTCGTTCTCCCGGACGGCACCGTGGTTAAACAACCGTTGAAATCGAATACGAAATACTATATTAAAGTCAGAATGGTAAAGGTGGATGCCGCTAATGGCGATTTCACAGCCTATTCGAAATATGATGGTCCCGTTAACATACGCACCGAGTTCAACCAGGACGATTACGACAACAACGACCGCGAAGAGCAGGAAAAGGCCATCTTCCTCGACAAGTTGCAAGAGCTTGAAAAAGGCTACTTCTGGCGTGTCGATATGGCCGGCAGCCAGTCCGTCTGTATTCTCCTGAAGGGCGACAGGGTCTTCGACGCAATGAAAAATTCAGCTTCGGATTCGTTTACAATAGATATGACTTCGCTTTCCGTGAATATCGAAACCGATGAGATATATGTACCTGCTTCCGTTATCAGGGCTATGAATTCCATGAACATGAGCCTCGTTATCAAGACCACGGGAGCCGAGTTCGTACTGCGGCCGTCGACACTGGATGCCTCCGCGGACGGGCAATTCAAGGAAGTAACCTCCAGATCGGAAGTAAAGGATCTGTACGTAAGGCTTACGATCTCCCGTCCGGATGTTACGACAGCAGCTCTTCCGGCAAGCCTGCAGAAGGTTTCCGAATTAAATGAGATCGATGTACAGGCCATGGGACTGTCCGGGACCGATAAGGAAGTGGCGCAGCTCATACATGACAGGCTTTATGACGAGGACACCGGTCTGGTCAGCGAAATGCTGAACCTGTTGGAAAGCGCTTATGTGGGATCCGGAACAGGCTCCAAAACTCTGATCGACCAGTATACGCAAAGCTTGATAGATAAGATACAGAAGGATCTGTCAGTTTACATAGGCCAGACCATTTCTGCGTACAGGATCGCAAACGCGGTAAAAGATATTACGTCATTTGACACACCCGCTTCGGTAAATGTTTCGTTTACAGGCGGAAGCGGCGTTAAAGTGCCATATGCGTTATACGACGGTTCGACATCATGGCAGAAGGTAACTGCCAGTACGGTGCAGGGCTCTTCCAGCCTGAGATTCAACCTGATAAAAACGGGCAGGTTTGTCGTGATGACCGCAAAAGGCAGTACCGGTGCGGTACCCGAAGGACACTGGTCCGCGGGCTATATACAAGAGCTGTCTTCCAAATACGATCTCAGTGATGTATTCCAGGGCATGCAGACCAACTTCATGCCTGATAACCGCGTTACATGCGGTGAAGTCGTCCTGCTCTATGAGGTCGTTACGGGGAGAGCGTCTGAGGACGCAGGCCTCAATATCAGGCAGAAAAATACGAAGCTTGGCCTGGAAAACATTTTAAATCCGAATTTACTGCAAAAAAATATCAAAAGGGAAGAGACGGCCGCCGTACTTCTAAACCTGTTTTCCGTAAAGAAGGGTGTGAATGCCTCCGCCGTAAGGCCTGGCGGCAGGACAGCGATAAAGGATGAGAATAGTATAGACGAAGCATATTTCCAGCCTGTTGTCATCATGGTAGACATAAAGGTCATGGAATTGGACGGAAACGGAAACTTCGGCCCGAATAAAGCGATGACACGCGCCGAGGTCGTAGCCGCCTTTACGAAGCTGCTGAAACAGACCGGCGATCTATAGGCCTGAGGAGGATACGGATGAGGAATATAAAAAAAGCTTTTAGTATAATATTGATAATGCTGTTGATACTGCAATACGGAGCGCTTTCCCCGGTGTACGCGGCAGTAGTGGCGCAGCCCGGTCCCCAGGGGCTTGCGGTGGCAAAGGACGCTGCCGGTAATCCCCTTATCGGCTTTGATGACAATCAATACGGAGGGGTTGGGCAGTCCGCCGGACAAAAACGCCAGTGCTTTACCGAGCTGACAAGCCAGAAACTTGCTCCGCCCTCTACGGCCTATTCGGGCTTATTTCTGAATTATTACCTGCAGGAGGTAAATAAACCGTACAAACCGGCTAAGGCTGCGGAAGAAAAGAAGGGCGGCGTACCGGCCGATACCGCTGCAAACAATAATGTACGTTTGACGGGCCTTTCTTCCGGAACCGTTTATTACGCTTATTCCAGAGCCTACTATACTTACATGAGGGACACGGCTGTTCTTACGAGCGAGCTGTCGGAAATGTCCAATGTCGTCAGATTCATGACGGATATCGATATCAGCGCGGCTCCATACGGGCCCAACCAGATCAAGATCGTCTGGGATGACGTCTGGGATGTCGGCAAAAGGATGGAATACAAGCTTTATATTTCCGAAAGTAAGGATTTCACCAATACCGAACCTATCTATATAAACCAGAACTGGATCACGAACGGTACGGTGAAGGTCAACCAGAACGAGGGTACACTAGAATATATCTACACTGTCAATGACCCGGGTAAAGTCTATTATATCAAGATCACGCCGAATTCAATGGATCCAAGTCTTATCAGATCCAAGGAAAGCTATGCGCAGAATCCCGTAAGCAGCTATATACTTGCTAAAACGACAAAGGTTTCGGCAACGGAAAACGGCGGTGCGATATGGAAGCTGGAATGGAGTCCTGTAATACCGTGGAGCAGCAATTACAACGTTTCCTATAAAATCTACCGGAGCAAGACCGGTGACCCGCAGTTTTTCAGATCAACTTCGGGAACTACCTGCTTGATCCCGGTTGCGCCAGGGGAAGAGGACTACTATTATATAGTCTATGCGATCGTGACCGAAAATGGAGGACTGGTATATCCTGAAGACTTTATCAAATCACAGGAGATCCATATCAGGGAATCGGAGGTTCCCTCGACCCCTGCTGCCCCCGTTATCGTACCGGGATTTCCGTATGCCGACAATGGCGGTATCTTTAGCGACAAGGAATTGACCTCGACCAGTGCGACCGTGCTCTGGGATCTGCCGCTGAAGGGGGACGGAAAAGAGGATACGGACGTCGAGTATGACATATGGCTGCTAAAAGATCCGAATCAGCTGAATGATCCTCCGGCCGGTACAAAGATCGCTTCATCTATTAAAATGAATGCAAGCAATTATGTTAAAAGCGGCGCAAAGCTTATAGGATATAAATATGTGCTCGACAACCTTTTGCCCAACTCAACATATTACTTTAAAATAGTGGCTAAGAAGAGTTTCGTGGAGATCGTGGATAATGTCGTTTCAAATGTGACGCTTCAGTCGGACTATGGTATGAAAATAATTACAACACCGGCTTCCGGTCCGACCGATCAGCCTGTTGCGCCAAACAAGCCTCCATTTGCGCTTAAGATCGACGGACAGGGTAAGGACATGGTCACAAGTACTTCGGCCATTGTAACCTTGAAAAACAAGTGGTACGAAAGGTATGACAACGATGGCACGGGCAGAAATACCTGGATCTATACGACTCCGGGCGCTATAGATGTGGACGGAATCGAACACGGTACCGTAGACCCGATGAAATACAGGAAGGTCGAATATGACGGCACTGTTACCATGGATGTTGGCTGTGTAGAATATACTCCTAACTTTGATTATAACAGCCTGAAAAAAATACCGGCCGACAAGCTGAAAGATGTCCCCACCGTGCCGAACGACCCGAATGAAGTCATAAATGCTTCCGGCGCTATACAGGACGGCAAAAAACACAACGTGGACATTTCAGTAAATGACCTCGAGCCCAACACGACCTATATCATATGGGTCAGGGCAGTCAGAAAAGGCGTTGATCTTATCACGGGTAAAAAAGTCGATTTGATATCGGAGCCCTCCGACCCGATAGTCGTTACTACTGTGCCTGACTTCCCTATGACGGCGGAGAAGCCGACTGTCCCCGTATTCAATTACAGCCAGGCAGGGGACGTCTTCGTTGACCTGGGCTGGAACTTCAACAGTAAATACGTGTACCATATCAGCTACGCGACCTCTGATGATATCGGCAAGGCCGAAGGTACAAAGGATATAACGCCTGAAATGCTCAGGTATACGACATACTACAGGATAAGTGAACTTAAGCCGGATACGGTCTATTATTTCTGGATCTGGGCCGAGATGACCGACAGCAATGGTGATAAACACGCGTCCGATGTGAGTGATTCCCTGCTCGTGAAGACCAAAAAGGATATGCCTCCCGAGACCCCCAAGGGCTTCGGAGTCAAGGGTACGCCCGGATCAGTGACATTGGACAGCATCACATATGAATGGATTATGCAGCCGGGCATGGATTACATCCTTGAGATAGCCGGCAATATCGATTACAAGGACAGTAAGAAGTATACCATTACAGGCGCCTCCGAATATACCGTGAAGGATCTCAGGTCCAACTACAGGTACTATGCGAGGTTGTATGCGTATGACCCCGGCAAAAAGCTGGCTTCAGAACCCACGCAGAGCGTAACGGTCAGAACGCTGCGCAGCAGCAACGACTATGATTCAAGCGAGGACGTCGAGGATGTGATCAGCGGCGACTATATTATAATCGACGACCAGGCGGTAAACGGGATATGGGCCATCAAGATTACCGGAGTCAATGCGGACCGGTTCATCGAGCATGTCCGGACGGATAAGGTGCTGGATTATTGCATAAAATTGACGGATATGCCGGCCGGAACGAAAACGATCTCAGTTATAGTTTCACAGAGGGTATTCAAAGCGCTTGGAATAATGGGCGAAAACCTGATGCTCAAAACACAGAGAAACACTGTAATAATACGTCCGGGCGTACTTGCCGACAGCAACGGCGTATATGGTTCCTTGAAAGGCGAAGCAAACTTTGTGATCGATATTACGCTTGACAGCCCGTATGCGGGAAGCAATACCAAAAACCTGATATTCAAATCGCCGGTATCGGATGTTGAAATAGGCATTTCGGACGGTATAACCGATCCGCTCGAATCGTTCGGAATGCCCCTCAAGATCGTTTACGAATATAGCCAGGCCGGCTGGTACAAGCCCGGAATCACGTCCGGCTACGTACTCGCATCCGGCTCGTCGGATTGGGCGAAGTCTGCCTCGACCGGCAGCTTCGATACCGACGCGGGCCTTGGCAAGCTGTCCTTCGAAACTCTTGTCCCGGGTCGCATGGTTGTTGCGGACCAGGGCACGGACTATTATGACGACATTTCGGGCAGCTATGCAAAAAATTCGATTGCGAATGTGGCTTCAGCGCATAAGTTGAAATCAATATCCGGCAGGAAATTCGAGCCTTCGAAGACCCTGACTGTCGGCGATTCCGTGAAGTTCATGCTGGACGTGCTTGACGTCAATTATGGCAGCGATTACATGACTCTCGCCGTAAAGGCCGGAATCATACAGAATACGGATATAAACAAAGCGTCGGCGAATTGCACGAGAGAGAAAATGATCGGCATGGCAATGCGGGTCTGTGAACTGAAAACATCTCAGAAAGCAAAAGCGTCAGCTGACGATGCTGCCGTATACAAGGATATCGGCCAGGTCAGCGCGGCGTTACTGCCGAAAATCAAGTTTGCGCAGGAAATTGGTGTCATAACAAGCAGGTTTTCCGACACTCTGGGTCCGAAAGACCCTGTGACACGCGCCGAGTCGATGGTGCTTCTTGAGAAGCTGCTGCGTTATGCGGGCGAGATCTGAGTAAAAAAAGGCATCTTAACCAGTAAAGAAGCGCGATAAAGAAATTTTTCATGTATATGCCCCCTTACCTTCGGCAATAATTTTATCGGGATTATTTTTACGGTAAACGAGTAAGGGGGCTTGATCGTGAAGAAATTTGCATTTGCGATACTGATTTTTATATTAGTCATCTCCATTTTTTTTATATCCATACAAAAAGTTCAACAGGAATATTCTGCAGCGACCGTGATGAATACGGCTTTTAAAGCGACAGGAGCATCGGCGCTGAATTGTGAGGTTTTTATACAGAGCGACCTGTCTTCCACTGATTTTGAAAATGAAGACTTACGAAGGCAGCTGCTTTGTGATATCATTTCGGGCGCCGGCGGTGATCCGTCCGGGAAAGAGCCTTTGTTCAGCAATATCGACAATGATATGAGCTTCGGTACGCAAAGCGATTACATAATCAATGAAGACAGTTCCATACATACAAGCGTATTGAAGGATATGCAGGCGAAAAACTCCGGCTTGTTCAGGATTTCCGCTATCTACGACGACACATCCGGGTCTTCGGATATGGCAGAGGTCGTAAACGGACTGTACGGTGTTTTTGGGAAGTATGTTGAAGATCCTTCAGTAAATATCTCCATAACGGGCAGTATTAACGGAAAGCTTGAGGAAGGTGATCTCGACCGGCTTTATAAAAAGGTGTTCGAAGCGATAGACGCCGATGAAGTGGAAGGGATCGATGAGGCAGGACTGATCAGCGTTTCCGCGTTTTCACCTTCGATACGCGATGCTGTCCGGGTAAACGGCAGGCGTATCAATATAAATATGGCGGCAAGGTATAATTCTTACGAAGGAAAGACCTACATATGGCTCGCGACACCCGTAATAACAACGGAATACTGACGGCGGACCAATGGGGAAGAACAAAAACGAGAGATAAAGGGGAGATTGGACTTGTCCAAATTAATCATATCGGAGGGAAAGCCTTTGAAAGGCAGAGTGCGTGTGAGCGGGGCTAAAAATTCGGTGCTTCCGATAATTGCAGCATCACTGCTTGCCGACGGCAAAAGCATTATTGATGAATTACCTTATCTGAACGATGTGAAAATAATGTGCGATCTGATAGAATCTCTTGGAGCGTCAGTCAACACATCCGACAATCAGAACAGGCTGGAAATAAATTGCACGTCCTTGACAAATACTACCGCACCCTATGAGCTAGTCAACAAAATGAGGGCGTCTTTCCTGGTGGCGGGACCTTTGCTGGCCAAGGCCGGATACGTCAGGATATCCCTTCCGGGAGGCTGCGCGATCGGTTCGAGGCCTGTGGATCTGCATTTAAAAGGTTTCATGGCATTGGGCGCGAGCATCACACAAGGGCACGGCTATATAGAAGCCAGAAGGAATGGCCGGCTCAAGGGCGGTAAGGTCTATCTCGACTTCCCCAGCGTCGGTGCTACTGAGAACATAATGATGGCGGCATCCCTGGCCGAGGGATCGACAACCATAGAAAATGCGGCGATCGAGCCGGAAATAGTCGATCTTGCAACATTTCTCATTTCAATGGGAGCCGAAATTAAAGGCGCAGGAACGGACACCATCAAAATCTCGGGTGTCAGGGAGCTGAAGGGCACCAGCCATTCGGTGATCCCGGATCGCATAGAGGCCGGGACGTACATGGTGGCAGCCGCTATCACCGGTGGAGATGTAGTGGTCGAAAATGTCGTTACCGACCATCTGAAACCGGTGACTGCAAAGCTCAGGGAAGCGGGAGCGGAAGTGTCCGAGGAGCTTACCACCGTGCGGGTAAAGGGCGGGGGACTCAACGCGGTCGATATTAAAACTCATCCGTACCCGGGGTTTCCCACGGATATGCAGTCGCAGATGACATCGCTCCTGAGTGTGGCATGCGGTACCAGCATGGTTATAGAGACTATTTTTGAAAACAGGTTCATGCATGTATGCGAGCTCAAAAGAATGGGAGCAAACATAAAACTGGAGGGCCGGAGCGCTATCATCGAAGGCTGCAAAAAGCTCATGGGGACCAAGGTAAAGGCTACCGACCTGAGGGCGGGAGCGGCGCTGATACTGGCCGGGCTCTCTGCCGAAGGCACAACGGAAATACATGATATCGAGCACATAGACAGGGGATATATAAGGATCGACGAAAAGCTGAAAGGTCTCGGAGCAAGCATCGCGCGGGCCGAGGACGAATAAGGCTGGATCTGTAAAAATGAAGTATCTGGCACAGGTTCGGTACAGGCAAGTCAAGTTTAAGAACAACATGTACTCAGTGTGCATGTTGTTCTTTTTATGTGAATATATATTATTTAAAGTTAGTAACTCGACACAGTAAATTAAATGCCGTGCTACGCGATCGATATTGCATGAGTTTTGCGAATTAGAGCATATTGATGAAGCATTGGCAAAGGCAAATTTCTGTTTGAGCGAAGCGAGTTAAATTTGCCACTAAGGCTGAATCTAAATGCTCTATGAACAAAACTCGCAATAGGAATCGCATGACATGGCAGCAAATTTGACGCTATGCCAAATTGTACGTAACCGGTATGGCAGTAACAATCTAGCTGTTAATTGTTACGGGGGGACGGATGAAAAAACTTATTTTATACGCGGGCATCATGTTAATAGTTGTCATTCTTCTTCCGCTGCTAATCGTAAGGAGCTGCGAACCTTCTCCCGCTCCGGAAAAGAAGCAGTCCCAAAAATCCGTTAAGCCTGCCAAATACATGATCACGGTATATAATACTTTTCTTAAAAAAGCTGAAAAAATGGATCTCGAGGAATATATAAAGGGTGTCGTAGCGGCCGAGATGCCCGCCGACTTCAGTATAGAGGCCCTTAAAGCGCAGGCAGTCGCAGCCAGAACCTTCGCATACGGAAGGCTTTCCGGAGCATATTCTTCAAAGGCGGGAGTCCACGACGGCATCGACATATGCACCGATTACGCACACTGTCAGGCCTGGATCGACAAAGCTTCCGCGCTGAAAAACTGGAGCGTCCTTTTTGCCGCAAGAAACTGGAACAGGATTTCGAAAGCAGTGGCTGATACAAGGGGCCTTATAGTCGTATACCAGGGGAGCGTGGCAAATACACTTTTCCATGCAAGCAGCCCCGGCAGGACTGAAAATGTGGAGGACGTCTGGTCCGGCAGCAGCGTGCCTTATCTTCGCAGTGTCCCAAGCGACGGGGAAGAGGCCTCGAAGGGATATATAACGACAGTGTATTTCAAAATTGACGATATGGTCAGGAAACTTAAGAACGCTTACCCTAAAGAGGCTTTCGACGAGGATTCCGTCAGGGACATGGAAATATTGCAGTACACGGGGGGCGGCAGAGTAAAAACGGTAAAGGTTGGGCATATTACACTGAAAGGTACTGAATTCAGGACACTTTTCAACCTGCGTTCAGCAGCGTTCAAATTTGAACCTGCGGATGAAGATAGGGTCAAAATAACTACGACAGGCTTCGGGCACGGAGTCGGAATGAGCCAGTGGGGTGCGGATTCTCTGGCAAAAAGAGGCGGTACCTTCCGCGAGATCCTGCTGCATTATTATACAGGCGTCGACATTATTTCCATTGCGGATTACGAACAAATCAAATAATTTCGCTCCATATGTATATCGTTCCCATATGCGGAAACAATATTATACGGAGGTGGAATTTGTGAATATGAAAAAGTCGTTTTCAGATGAGAAAGGAACAAAAAAAGGAATAAAGGAGTTTCTGGACAAGAGAGGGTTTTATATTGTCCTGTTATTGTGCATAGCGGTTGTAGCCGGGACGGCGGTATATGTAACAACGCTTAAAGCGGGGGACTCCGACTATAACGCCCAGGAGATTTCACAAGGGACAGGGGAAGGGTTTGCAGCCGACAACACTTTATCGGACGAGCTTAACGCACAGGAGCCCGAGAATACCCAGGCTTCGGCAGGCGCACAAAAGCAGTCCGATATAGGCAATCCCGCATCTACGGATACCAGCGGCAAAAGCGCGGTCCAGCCTGAAGGCAGTTCTGCAACGCCCAAAGATAGTACTGCACCTGCAAAGTCTACGACTCCAGTGCCGTCAAAAACAAAGACTCCAGCCCCGGTGAAGAAGCAAAGCTTCCGGATGCCGGTATCCGGCGCCATTTCTCTTGAATATGCGAAGGACAAGCTAATTTATTCGAAGACTCTTGAAGAATGGAGAGCACATACGGGCGTGGATATTGCCTCGGACAGAGGGACCCCCGTTGAGGCCGTGGCCGACGGAGTCATCACGGATGTCAGTAATGATCAGTATCTGGGCATAACTGTCGTGATCGATCATGGCAATGACATCAAATCCGTATACAGGAATCTGGCTTCGGATGATACGGTAGCCGTCAACCAGAAAGTCAAACAGGGCGAGATCATTGGAAGTATAGGCAATACTGCGATGGATGAATCTTCGGAACAGCCGCATCTGCATTTTGAAGTGCTGAAGAAGGATGTCTGCGCCGATCCGATGGCTTATCTGCCTAAGAGTTCAAACGATGAGTAATAGGCTGGTACCGATCTTACTGCTTGTATTGGCTCGGTTCCACAGGTGGCATTTAATTATCTCGGAAGTACTTAAATTTGACATAATAAAAATCGGAGGCACATCGAGTGCCTTTGATTTTTGAACAAGATTAACGCTGTGTCACATAAAAAGGCGTACTTTCAGGTTCATCAGGTTGAAAGTACGCCTTTGCCGTATTTATACCGTTACTTTATGCTGAACAGGCTCTTGAAAAAGTCTCCGATCATACTAAATATATTTTTCCCGCTTTGATCCGCCTGTGTTTCTGCGGCATCTGACTGTGCCGTTTTTACGGCGTCGGAAGCGGGCGCTTTGATGCTGTCGCTTTGAAGGAGAAATTCGACCTTGTCTCCGCCAGACTTTTCACCCGAAAA
Organism: Bacillota bacterium; assembly: GCA_023411715.1. Classification (GTDB taxonomy): domain Bacteria; phylum Bacillota; class Clostridia; order Acetivibrionales; family DTU013; genus JAEYOM01. Next base: position 26,797 of record JAEYOM010000079.1, read on the forward strand.
ACTGCTGTAATCGTCGACCAGCTTTTCAACGGCATCTTTTTCGGCCAGGCCTTTACGAACTTCGTTAATTTGGCCGGCCACGCCATCTTCCAACTTTGCAAATCCAAGCGTCCTTAGATCGCTTGCTCCATTTTTCAATGTCACAAGTCCTCCGTCCAGCTCCGCTGTGCCTTTTTCGATTCCGGGGAGAGTGTCGTAAAGTTTATCCAGACCGGCCGCGAGCGCCGCTGCGCCGGCTGTCGACTGATCTGCGCCGGCGGAGCATTTGTCGATACCGCTTTTTAGCTGTGCCACACCGTTTTTTGTTGTCGTAAGCCCGGGAAAATCCTTGCCGTCAGCCAGTTTTCCGCCGTCTCTGAGCAGGCCTATCACTGCCTGCTGCTTTTGAAGGCCGACCAAAAGCTGCCCGGCGGTCTTTTCCATACCAGGCACCTTCTGCAGCTGTGTAATGGATTTTTGTAATTCTGCATTCGTAAGTCCTATATTATCGGCCATCTGGATCTGTGCATCTGTTGCAAGCCCAAGCTGTTCTGCTGCCCCGGAGGCCTGTTTCAATCCTTTTGACAGAATCGGCAGACCTTGCGCCAATTTTTCTCCGCCATCCGCTGCGCTGCCGAATGCTGAAGCAAACTGTGCCATACCGCCCTTCAAACCTCCGCTTCCTGTATGCGCCTTATCGATGCCATCTGCTAAAAGCTTAAGCTTATTGTCCATCTGAGTTATACCGCTATACATATCATTCAGGCTTTGCTCTATTTCAATGCTCGAAATGGGCGGCATCTGAGGCATCAATGTGATAGATACGGGGTCAAGAGCGAAACAGTCGGTTTTCATTTTAACCGATACATATTCCTCCGGGTAAGGGAAATTCATCCATATAAGTTTCATGGTCTTTCCCAGTACAACTTTTGATGAATCCGGTGCGTCAATATCATAGAAGGTGTTCAGCGGCAGGTCTATCTCGACCTGTGCCATAAATGGCGTAAATTCTTCCTTTGTAATGCTTTCGCTTGTGCCGGTACGGAAATTGTTGAATGCGATGGCTCTATCCATACCGGTCCTGTTGGTAAGATGCATTTTTATTTCAATATCGCCTTTTGCGCCGCCAAGACTGGCCGGATCGACCTTTTTGCCGTTAAGGAAATAGCTGATATCGACCTGCATCGGCAGTTCCTGTGTCGTAGTTCCGCTGTAGAAGACATTGCGGCTTTCGGCACTGATCTGACTCAGCTTTAGTAGATCGCCCTCCATGGCATACTTTACCGTATCCGGCATAACCTTAACGTTTTTCAGGGTAGTGACGTCCTGTATCTCGGTTTTACCCTGTGCATCAAGCCAGTTGACGACATCACGGCTCAACGGCTTGCCGTCAGCGCTGATCTTTACATATACGGTCTCGTTTTTATCTGTGGCAGCCGCCGATACGGCCCCCGCATTCATCATCACGATCAGTAATGCGAGTGATATCGATGTAATTGTTTTTAGTGTTCGTTTCATACGGATTCCTCTCCTTTAACCGTTAAATTTGCTTTTGAGCCCAACTTTCTCCAGCCCAGCGTGGTATAACCTATGACGGGATCAAAAACCAGCAGTACCGCGGGAAGGATCAACAGTACCATAACAAAGCTGATCAGCGTTCCGCGGCCTATCATTGTGGCGAATTGCCCAATCATTTTGATCTTTGACGCCAGCCCGACGCCGATAGTTGTTGCTGCAAGAGTCAAAGCGCTGGTAATAATTGAAGGCCCTGTTCCTGTGACTGCGTTTTTGATCGCCTGTATCTTGTCGTGAGAGCGCAGTTCCTCCCTATACCTGGTCACCATAAGGATGGAGTAGTTTATGGAAGAACCAAGCTGTATCGCGCCTACGGTCATCGATGCTATGAATGGGATCTGTGTCCCGGTGTAATAGGGTATGCCGAGGTTGAAGAAAATCGCCAGCTCTATTACGGCTACAAGGATGATCGGCAGGGAAACGGATTGCAAAAACAACATGAGTATTATGAATACCGCTGCAATAGAAATGATATCGACGGTTTTGATATCCTTGTCGGTCAAGCTGATCAAATCTCTGGTCAAAACCGCTTCACCGCTCAGATAATAATTTTTACCGTAATAATGCTCAGCTTTTTTCTCGATCGAGGCAATAGCTTGATTGGTAGAATCCTCCGCTGCTTTTGTTGAAAGATTTATCATCATGTACCTGTATTTGCCTTCCTGGAACTGATCCTTCAATTTGTCAGGCAGGAAACTGTCCGGTATTTCGGAATCGGCAAGGGATTCGATGCACTGTGTGCTTTTTACGTTGGAAATTGATTTCAATGCGTTCTGAAAATCATCTTCCTTGCTTCTGGATTCAGATTTATCCGTAATAAGATAAATAACCTCGCTTATGCCGAATTTATCCTTTATGGCGTTCGTACTTACCATGGACTGCATATCGGAGGGCATGGCATCCATAATATTGTAGAATATTTTTGCATTTGTTTTTCCATAGTAAGCCGGAACAAACAGTACCAGGAAAACTATGAACAGCAATACATAATTTTTTACAACAAAATCGGACGTCCGCTTAAATGACGGCAATATTGGCTTGTGTCTGGTCTTTTGTATAAAATCGTCGAAAAGCAGCAACATGGCGGGCAATACGGTCAATGCAGTGATAACGCCCAGAATCACGCCCTTGGCTAAAACTATACCTATATCCTCACCGATCTTTATCTTCATCGGTACCAAGGCCAAAAAACCGGACGCGGTAGCCAGAGAACTTGCTATTATCGCGACGGACGTGGACGACATGGCCCGTGCCATGGATTCGAACTTATCACCAAGCAGCTTTCTTTCCTGCTCATAGCGGTGGTACAGGAAAATTGAGAAGTCCATCGTGACTCCCATCTGCAATACGGCTGCGATTGCGCTTGTTATATAGGAAATATCCCCCCTGACGAAGTTCGTTCCCATGTTGTAGCAGATCGCGGCTCCGATGGAGATTAAAAAGAGTATAGATACGGCGAAGGAATCCAACGCTATGGAAAGCAGTATAAAAATGAGCGCGACTGCAATCAGGATATAAATGATTTTTTCGGTATCCATAAGTTTTCTCAAATCGCTGAGCAATGCTCCCATACCACCCAGCCTGGACTTCCCGTCCATAAGCGTGCGTATGTCTTTGATCGCAACAAAGGTGCTTTCCGAACTTGCCGGCTTTTCGAACTGGATCTGCAGCAATGTGGCGTTTCCCTTGATAAATTGCTCCTTGACCTCATCCGACAGGTAGTCCAAAGGCACCTGGGTATCTGTTACACTATCGATCCATAAAACTTCCTTGACCCCCTTGATATCCCCGATCTCATCCTTAAGCTTCTGTACGCTCTGCATATCGGTGATATCCACCATCATCAAAGCGCTGCCTGCCGTATGGAAATCACTGTCCAGAATGTTTTCGCCTTTCACGGAATCAAGATCTTCCGGCAGGTAGCTCAATATGTCGTAATTTATCTTTGTCAGTGACATGCCGTATAGTGACAGCAAAAATACGACAGCGCCGGCAATCAATACACCGATATAATGCCTGGTTATGGATTTACTGAAATGCTTCAAAAACTTCACCCCTTTGATATTACTATTATTGTAATATAATAATATTTGAAATTCAAAATATTAGACTATAATCCGCCTCCTTTTTCCAGCATTTTAAAAAGAATTAAGTCAATCTTCGGCTGCGGTTTCTATAAGCTTGTCGAAGTTATTGTTGAGCTTTGACAGAGAATTTACAAGAATACCGCGTTCTTCCTGTGTCAGAATGCCAAAAATTTTCTCAGTGACCCTGTTTTTCAGCTCTACGATAGATTTATAAAGCTTTGTCCCGGTATCGGACAGTTTTATAAAAACCTGCCTGCGATCTTCCACATCGCGTATCCTGGTTACAAAGCCTTTTTCAATAAGTCTGTCGATCGTGACGGTTGGCGTGCCGTAAGTCACACCGAGCTCTTTTGCAATCACCGACATGCTTTTCATTTCTTCGATGCCAACGACAAGGAGCGTATTGATTTCTATTACTGTCAGTTCCTTTATATCTTTATAAAGGTGCTTTTTACTCTCGTATCTACTGAACTTGTCGAACAATTCCCGGAATAATTCCCCGACTAATATGATTTCATTTGATTTGTGCGGTTCTATCGGTTGTCGCCTCCTTGCTTTGAATTTCAAAATATTCTATGTCTAAAATAATAAATCCGAAGCATAAAAATGTAAATACCATATATAGGTTAATTTGAATTTTCTGAAACTGTTTTAGTCGATTATGGCCCAATATTTTCGATTTACATCTGATAACAGGCTAATTCGCGTCCCGGCTGCCTATCTCCGGTGGGTATTACATATTTGCCCGCCAAAATATGGAGTGAAAGTTGAGCAATTAAATCATATAGATTCCCCGCAGGGCATATATATACTGTAGTGATACATGATGCAAGCCCGGATTGCCCATTTTAACGAGGAAATCGGTGAAAAACAAGAGTAGCAGAACGCCCTATGCCTGTACTGGTGTGGACTGCTGGAAAGATATATTACCCGTGATGAAACTTGAGAATACCAAGGTTTATGACATTTCTCCATAGTATGACTTGAAGAGGGGGTATACACAGTTGAAGGGATATATCGAAGAGAGGGCAATAGAACTGGCGAATTACATTATTGAAAAAAAGACAACAGTAAGAGCAGCAGCCAAAAAATTTGGGATCAGCAAAAGTACGGTACACAAAGATGTCACGGAGAGGCTTGCCAGGGTGAACTCCGAACTGGCGGACGATGTGAGGATAGTGCTCGAGGAAAATAAGGCGGAAAGACATATAAGAGGCGGAGAAGCGACAAAGGCAAAATATCAGGGTAAATAAGCAAATAAGAAGGCAGCAGAAAATCGGAATAAAGTGAAAAATGGACAATAATTTGAAAGAGAGAAAAGGCGAAGCCGGGACAATCTGTTTGTCGCGGCTTTGTCGCGCATTGACATGAAATCCGTTGTTGCATAATTGTAATATTATGATAATATTAGAATTGAGTTCCGCAACTTTTCATGAGAAAATTCGATAGTATTTTAATGCATTATGATATAAAAAGCAGAACAAAGGGGTGTTATAATTGGGCTTCGGACAGGATATCGGAATTGACCTGGGAACAGCTTCCGTGCTGGTATATATCAAGGGAAAGGGTATTGTGCTTCGAGAACCCTCCGTGGTTGCCATCGACAAGAATTCAAACAAGCTGTTGGCGGTCGGTGAAGAAGCTCGCCGCATGCTGGGCAGGACGCCCGGTAACATAATAGCGATAAGGCCTTTAAGGGATGGCGTTATCTCGGATTACGACATTACCGAAAGGATGTTGAAATATTTCATTAATAAAATATGCGGGAATAAGGTATTCAGGCTTTTCAAGCCAAGAATAATGGTCTGCGTACCGAGCGGCGTCACCGAAGTCGAGAGGCGTGCGGTAATAGACGCGGCGATTCAGGCCGGAGCAAGGAAGACCTACCTTATAGAGGAACCTATAGCGGCTGCGATCGGAGCCGGTATAGACATTACCAAAGCCTGCGGCAGCATGGTTGTAGACATAGGTGGCGGGACGACCGATATAGCTGTTATTTCGCTGGGCGGCACCGTTGTTTCGTCTTCGATCAAAGTTGCGGGGGATAAATTCGATGAAGCTATTGTAAGGTATATGCGTAAAAAGCACAATATCATGATAGGCGAGCGCACTTCCGAAGAGCTGAAGATAAATATCGGCACGGTCTATCCGAGGGTACAGGATGTAGCTATGGACGTAAGAGGAAGAAACCTTATCTCAGGATTGCCCAAGACTATTTCAGTCACGTCGACGGAGATGATGGAAGCATTGGAAGAGCCTATCTCAAGCATAGTTGAGGCAGTCCATTCAGTGCTTGAAAAAACTCCGCCGGAACTTGCCGCTGACATAAGCGACAGAGGCATTGTGCTGACAGGCGGTGGAAGTCTGGTTTATGGCCTGGATAAGCTGCTGCAGGAAAAGACGGGCATCAACGTCATTATCGCCGACGATGCGATTTCATGCGTGGCGCTCGGCACGGGCGAAGCGCTGAATGATATAGAAGCTATCGAGAAGAGCGCCGCTCCGGAGGCAAAATACAAAAAATAAGCACGGAAGTTGTTTTGAATAAAAGTGCGGTCAGCAGGTTTAAAATCACAGTTCACATCGAGTGACTGTGATTTTTTCGTAGAAAACCGTTAAATAGTGGAGACGATTTTCCGATATTTATTATGGCGCATGGATTGCGCAAATCAGCAGATTTTAGTTGGGTTTACTGCCATGGATGGCGCTCGACCCGCATGGAGTTCATATGGTACGTGGCTTATATACATCCGGATGGAGTATGTTATCTCTTGAGAAAAAGATGGATGTCATTTCAAACAATATGGCTAATTCCAGTACGAGCGGTTACAAAAAGGATACGCTTGTGATGGAGAGCTTTCCCAGTGTATTGACAAAAATAGTAAAGGATTATGACGTTCCCGCCGGAAGGATACACGACATAGGTACGATGCAGCTTGGCAGCGATGTAGGCCAGATATATACCTATTATTCGCAGGGACAGCTGAACAAGACGGACAGCGGTCTGGATATTGCGATCAGCGGAAGCGACAATGCCTTCTTTACAGTAGCTGTTCCGGATGCCAACGGCAATATCAAGGCGTATTACACAAGGGACGGTTCCTTCTCGAAAAGCTCAAACGGTACGTTAGTTACAAGCGACGGTTATACCGTTCTGGGCCAAAACGGCCCGATAGTGCTGCAAAGCGGAGATTTCACCGTAAGTGAAGACGGCACGGTGGAACAGAACGGCCAGATCGTCGATAAATTACTGATGACTGAATTTGAGGATACATCAGTACTGAAGAAATATGGTATGAATCTGATCCAGGCCGATGCCGGTGCTAAGACCCGGAACTTTTCCGGAACGGTTCAGCAGGGCTATCTGGAGCTTTCAAATGTAAATACCATAAAAGAAATGGTTGATATGATCACGGTATTGCGCTCGTATGAAGCAAATCAGAAGGTACTGCAGGCTATAGACGGCACGCTTGATAAAGCGGTGAACCAGGTCGGCGCGGTTAAATGATAATCTGACGGGAGGAATATTATTATGATGAGGGCACTTTGGACATCGGCGTCGGGTATGATGGCACAACAGATGAACGTCGATATTATTTCAAACAATCTGGCAAATGTAAATACAACTGCATATAAAAAGGACAGGGCAGAGTTCAAGGATTTGCTTTACGAAACGCTGGACAGGGCGCGTGTGCTTCCTGACGGCGGAAAACCTGTAAATCTGCAGGTGGGACATGGTACAACCGCCGTTGCTACGGTCAAGGATTTCACCAAGGGAAGTCCTGAGGAGACCGGCAACCCGCTGGACTTTTATATAGACGGCGATGCCTTTTTCTCGGTGCAGGGACCTACAGGTGAAACAAATTATACGAGAGACGGCAGCTTCAAGGTCAGCCTTACCGATGACGGAAAGATGCTGACTACCTCCGATGGCTATGCCGTACTGGATGATACGGGCAATCCCATTATGATAGACACCGACCTTTCAAAGCTTAACGTATCACAGACCGGCGAACTGAGCTATCTGGACGAAAGCGGCGTTTACCAGCCGACAGGCCAGGTAATAGGCCTGGCCTATTTCGACAACCCGGAGGGTCTCGAGAATATGGGACATAATCTGTATAAAGCTACGCAGGCGGCGGGTGAGCCGGTAATAGCACTCGATTCGGATCAGAAGAGCCTGATCAACCAGAATTTCCTCGAGTCGTCCAATGTACAGACCGTTGAGGAGATGGTCAAGCTCATCGTTGCGCAAAGAGCCTATGAACTGAATTCGAAGGCTATCCAGTCCTCCGATGAAATGCTCGGTCTTGCCAACAATCTCAGAAGGTAATAGAATAAATCGGGGGCAATAATAAGGGGTTTTACATTATGGATGCAGTTATAGGAAATATTACAGGCAGTGTAACGCAAAACATGACGGGAAATGCAGTACAATCTGCAGCGCAATCATCCGATGATACCTTCGCGAGAAAGCTTGAGGAAGCGGCTAAGCAAAACGATGACAAGGCGCTTAAAGAGGCTTGTCAGGAATTTGAATCCATCATGCTCAGCATGCTGTACAAGCAAATGAAGGCGACAGTTGTCAAGTCCGACCTGATGAAAGACGATCCTGGGATGGATATATTCCAGTCGATGGAGGACGACGAGCTTATGGAGCGCGCATCGAAGACCGGTAGCTTCGGCCTTGCCGAATCGCTTTACAAGCAGCTTTCGAAGCAATACGGAAAGGCTGCGTATTCAGGAGCACAGAGTTCGGTCGATTCGACAGGAACAACGCAGTCCGCTGCAGCATCGTCAGAGATAGGAACGTCAGCGGTGAATGCTGCGGGAGAAGCCGCTGCAGCGGATAATTCGGCGAAATCGTCAAAGAAGGCCGATAACGGCGCCGATACCTCAGGAGACGGTGAAACCATACAGGAAAGCGGGCCTGTAAGTGAAGAAAACGGAAAACAGCAAAACTAAAAAGCTTATATCATCAGCATTATTGATTGTAATGTCCCTCATATTGGTTTATGTCGGACATTTTTTATTTGTCACGAAAAGCATGGATAAAGGCGGGGGGGCTGATGGCGGCAATCCGGCGCAGACAGGGGCGGAGCCGCCGGGTATGGCGTCAGAAACGCGGCGCGCCCAGGATGCGGTCAGGTTTACTCACAGTTCCGAGAAAATGAACGGTCTCAGGCAGGAGATAAACATGCTTGAGATTGATCCCGGCGCGCCGGGTGTTGAAATCATGCCTGTGTTGTCGCATGACCTCATATACGGTTTCGAAAAGCTCAGTGCGATGGCTCAACGCAAAAATGCGTACGCGGCTGTAAACGGAGGCTTTTTTCACGTATACGGACAGCCCTCGGGAATGGTTGTTATCAATGGAGAGCTATATACAGCCTCTATGGGCAAATACCCAGTTTTTACGATAGAGGGCGGGAAAGCCGCGCTGAAAGAGATAGACAGCAAGCTGTCGCTGGAATATGCGAGAGGGGACGGACCTGATGGAAGTATAGATGTTAACGGCAACAAGTTTGGCGACAGCGGCGGCAGTGAAGGCATTGACATCGTTAGCTCCTACGGCAGCAGCGGCGGACCGGCATCCAGGGCCGGAAATCTGCCGATCGATAACATTAACGCTCAGGCACAGGATAAACAAACCGTAGTCTATACGCCTGTTTACGGAAAAAGCAACAGGGCGCTGAAAAAGAACATAACGGCAACGGTTGTTAACGGGGTGGTCACAAGGATCGCGGATTATGCCGGCGAGACTGAGATTCCGGAAAACGGTATGCTGATCTCCTTCTTTGATACGCTTAAGTTTGCCGGTGTGGAATTGCCAATAAAGGAAGGAGACAGTGTAAAGCTCATACACAGCCCATGGATCAGCGCGGATATGCAGGCATATGAATGCGGAAGCTGGCTGGTCAGGAACAGTGTGCCGGTCGTGAAGGAAAAGGATGCCTGGGTCGGGATAATGACAAACAGGGATCCAAGGACCGCTGTCGGGGTTAAGGCGGACGGAACGGTTATCCTTCTGACAGTTGACGGCAGGCAGCCCGGTTACAGTGCAGGCTTTACCGGCCGGGAACTGGCTTCATACCTGATCGGCTGCGGCGCCAGGGATGCGGCAATGTTGGACGGCGGCGCTTCGACCGAAATGCTTCTGGAGGGCAAATTGGTAAACAGGCCTTCCTACGGCGGCCAGGAAAGGGAATTGGCAGGCGGCATACTGGTCCTGGCGACGAAGTGATTAATGAGTCGGGGGACGGGATGAGTCAGGGGATGGGAGCGGCTGTATGGATGCTTGATGAAGCGACTTAGCGGTACATGGCGAATGCAGGATCAAGGTGAGGCAAATCCGCCATGGATGACGGATTTAGCCGGATACGGCATGCAGGACGCATGGGCGAGCAGCAAATGCAAGGCATTTGCGACCAGCCGTTGCCGTTGGAGGCGGCCGAATAAAGCAGAGCATGAGCTTTGGACCGCTCGGAGCTTTCATCCCGTATCCTTAAAGTCGCTTCCGTCCACAGGCTCACTCCCCTTGTCCAACTACTAGAAGTAGAAAAACAATTGATCCAGTGTGTTGTCAAGCTTGAATTCGAAATCAGAGACAAGCAGCTCATCATAGGAATCCGCCTTGAGGAACGGGTTATGCAGTATCTCGCCCTCATCGATCCAGCCTAGTTTGGCGTAAGCGTACCAGGTACCCTGCCGGATTATCATTTCCTGGATATATGAAAGGCGTTCGCCCATATCGCACAGATACAGGCCGCAGCTGTAAGGGCGGATCGTGTATTGGGAGCAGAGCCTGTTCCTAAGCAGGCAGCATTCACCCATGTCCCGCTTTGCAAGTATTATCGGTTCAGCATTGTTATATTCGAACAGCAGTGCGGCTTCCAGCTGTGTTATTGCGGCAGTCCCGGACATTTCCCTGATTGCCTTTCGCCTGGCCGTGATGTCAGGCTTTTCGGGCATTATGAACAGCTCCCTTTCAGCTTGCTCGAGGCTCATTCCGAAGCCTTTCAGAAGTGTATCCATATCCGGACCAAGTACAGGTATATTATCGCTGCAGCAGCCTCCGCAGCCTTTGCATCCGCTGGACTTCAGGCCGCTTGTCAGCCTGAATCTGTCGAGCTCTTCCGCCAGCTCTGTCAATGCAGTATCCGGGTCATAATATTTAAGTTCGATCTCATTATCTTGTACAACAAATTCAGTCATTTTTCAACAGCTTTCGTCAGAGCATTTCTTCAATAATATCAGAATGCGGATTTTGCTGCAATATTACTTTCGCTGAGATGAGCGTGCATCTTTTGCCACGGTTTCCAGTGTACGGGCTAAAAAATGCAAAATCATGGAACTTAATTGGAAACTGCAAGTCTAATATTTCGTGCCGGCAAACACAAGCCATATAAAAATGTAAAGGACTGATCCATATGAAAAGGAAAATGGCATTATTATTGACAATAGTTTTCATATTTACGCTTGCTC
>JAEYOM010000193.1 GCA_023411715.1 Bacillota bacterium
TAAGGCTGATCGCAACGGATCTTGGGATACAGGTGGAAGGCTCTCTTGACAAGCTTGAAGAATATAAAGGCCTTAAGTGGGGCAACTACCAGCTCGGTGTCGCAGACGAGCTGCAGAAGGCCGGATACAAACTCACAGGCTGTGACCTCTTATATCATGATACGGTTCCGCTGGGCGCCGGTCTGTCTTCGTCGGCCGCTATCGAAGTCGCTACGGCGATTACACTGGTTTCGCTCGGGAATTCAGCCCACGGCCTGGACCAGCCCGTCGACATGATACAGATGGCGCTCATCAGCCAGAAGGCTGAAAACAATTATGCCGGAGTCAACTGCGGGATAATGGACCAGTTCGCGTCGGCCATGGGCAGGGCAAACAACGCTATATTCCTGAATTGCAGGGATCTGAGCTATAAACACGTACCGCTTAATCTGAAAGGCTACAGGATCATCGTCGTTAACACTAATAAAAAGCGCGGCCTGGCCGATTCAAAATATAACGAAAGAAGAAGCCAATGCGAGCAGGCTTATGATATACTAAAAAAGTATGTTCCAAACGCATCCTGCCTTGGTGAGATATCACTGGAGCAGTTTGACAAATACAAGGACCGTATAGAGGACGAAACTATCAGGAAAAGGGCGCAGCATGTCATCTCTGAAGATGACAGGGTGCTGAAATCCATTGATGCCTTGAATAATGATGATATAGCGCTTTTCGGAAAGTACATGATAGAATCGCATAATTCATTAAGAGATCTGTATGAAGTAACAGGCACCGAGCTCGATACTCTGGTCGAAGAGGCGCTGAAGATAAAGGGTACGGCGGGTGCAAGAATGACGGGCGCGGGCTTTGGCGGCTGCACTGTCAGCATTGTCCGTGAAGACGCCGTCGATGAGTTCATTGAAAAGGTCGGCAGGGGTTATACGGCAAGGACGGGCCTGACGCCTTCGTTCTACATATCGGAAGTCGGCGACGGCGGCAGGGAATTGAAGGGAGCTGAATAATATGGCTATATTGGTCACAGGTGGAGCAGGGTATATTGGGAGTCATACGGCGGCGGAGCTTCTAGCAGCCAATGAGGACGTCGTCATACTCGACAACCTTGAGAAAGGCCACAGGGGCGCGGTAAAAGGCGGCAAGTTCTGCAAGGGGGACCTCAGGGATGCGGAATTCCTCGACAGTGTGTTCAAAGAGAACCGTATCGACGAGGTCATACATTTCGCAGCTTACTCGCTGGTGGGCGAGAGCGTTAACGAACCGCTGAAGTATTATAATAACAACATGGTCTCCACGCTGAGACTGCTCGACAAGATGAAGGAATACGGCGTTAAGCGGCTCGTGTTCTCCTCGACTGCGGCAACCTACGGCGAGCCTGAAAACACACCGATACTCGAAACCGACAGGACATTTCCCACCAATCCCTACGGTGAAACGAAGCTTTCCGTGGAAAAGGTGTTGAAATGGGCCGACAATGCTTACGGCATCAAATACGTATCGCTGCGGTACTTCAACGCCGCAGGCGCTCACATAAGCGGAACCATTGGAGAGGATCACAAGCCGGAAAGCCACCTGATCCCGATAGTACTACAGGCAGCGCTCGGCAAGAGGGATGCGATACAGATATTCGGGGACGATTACGATACGCCCGATGGAAGCTGTATCAGGGACTACATCCATGTAACGGACCTGGCGGCGGCGCATATACTTGCGCTGAAGAGCCTGAGAAACGGCGGAGACAGCAGGGTATACAACCTGGGTAACGGTAAGGGCTTCTCGGTCAGGGAAGTCGTGAGCCTGGCAAGGAAGGTCACAGGAGTAAACATCAAGGAAGTCATCGCTCCGAGAAGGGCCGGAGATCCGGCGATACTGGTGGCATCCTCGGACAGGATAAAAAACGAGCTGAAGTGGGAGCCGAAGTATGACGAGCTTTCAACGATAATAGAAACGGCATGGAAATGGCATAAGGATCACCCCGACGGGTATGGGGACTAATAGCTGAAGGTAAACAGGAAAAATAGAAAGAGACAAGTCCTATGATTAAAGGCTTGTCTCTTTTTTAGCCTTATTGTAATATTTGTAAATATTATCATAATCCTTTACAATTTAAGCCGGACAATTTGGACATAAGTTTGTGATATGCTGCCCATCTCCATACGGTTATGATCTCATGACTGTATTTGTATTATTGTAAATGTGATAAAATACGGTAAAGAACAATTGCGTGGGGTGTCGGTATGAAGTGGGAAAATGTTGTGGACGAAATGCTGGAGAAAGCCAACCCTTCCATTAGATACAGAATCCGCAGGGACATTCTTAAAGAGCCTTTTTCTGCTGAGACGGAGAGGCTGTATGCTCAAATCCTCGACGACCCTCAGGTGAAATATGCGTTTTCCCTGCAGAAGGAAAACGGGTACTTCGGCGACGAATTCCATGCCGGCTTCATACCGAAGGGAAAAAGCAAAATCAATATAGGCGCAGAAGGTATCATGCGCTTTCTTTTCGAAAAAGGGGCAGAACCGTCGGAACCAAGGATCAAAGCCGGATTGGAGATTTTGAAAAAAGACGGCTGGCTCATAAAAGAAAAAGGCATGTGGTGCGTCCACTACAAAGATATCGGGCTGTATGGGCCGGAATTCATACGCGCGGCATTGCTGCAGATGTTCGGCGCCGTGTCCGACGCCGATATGACGCCCCATATAAGGTTTGCGGTTAAAACCTTTGACGATTTGAAGGATGTGGATTCATGCGAATCGATTACGGAGGATTTTAAATACGGAGGCAAAATTTACAAGGTATTTAAAAAGGGCATCGGATTTCCGGAGTATTATCATCTTAAGATACTGGCGTTCTCGGATCTGTGGAAGAGAGAGGAAGACAGACCAAAGGTAATAAACGGCGTCAAAAAGCTGATCGGACTTTCGCCGCTCCGGGAGGTAAGGGTAAAGTACAAATCGCACTGGATAGCTCCCGGAAGCATACGGCCGTTTGATTTGAAAGCGGATCTGAGCAGGCTGGCTGCCGAAGGATGGAATTGCGATAACTGGGAGCATTGGTTCGTGACTTTTGAGAATTTTGCAAGGATGGGCATAGTAAATGAGATACCGGAACTGGAAAGCCAAGCCGGCCAACTTGCCGGTATACTTGACGGTGGCAGCGGGTTCTTCCCGATCGGAATGAAGGAGGAATACTTCAACAGGTGGGGGCCAAACCTTGGTTTGATGCTGGAGAACAGCTGGAAACAGGGCAGAGGCAAGTACGATCTTACATTTCGCGCTTTGTTCATACTTAAGCTTGTTGGGGAAATCTGAAAATACAGTGTTTCTGAAGCCGGAACTGAACGAATGATAGGAAATTGCCAGGTCCATCAATAAAAGAAAAGTTGGAATTGATATATGAACATCAAGGAAAGAGCCAAACAACTGAAAAAAGACGTTCCTGTGGTTTTTCTGGCGCTTGGGAAAAAGGAAACGCCATGGTTTGCGAAAGTATTAGCCTTTTTAGCGGTGGGGTACGCTTTATCGCCGATCGATCTGATCCCTGATTTTATTCCAGTACTCGGATATCTCGACGATATAATTATTCTGCCGTTACTGATAGCCGCCACGATAAGGCTTATTCCCAAAGAGGTAATCGGTCGGTGCCGTGCGGAATCAGAGCAGCTTTGGAAAAACGGCAAGCCGAAAAAATGGTATTATGCGGTACCAATAATTCTTATATGGCTGATATTAATTGCTTTGATTTTAAAAGCAATATTATTATAATATTAAATCCCAATTGGAGAGCAACGGTAATAAACCATGTGCTTTTGTATTTGAATTATTGCAAGGTCTTTAATAATTTCAACCCTCCTGAATATTACGAGAAGCTATTGACAAATATATCGGCAAACGATATATTATATCTGTAGCCGATATATCGGCGTACGTTATATTCGGAGGTGTTCGAATGCCGGAAAGTATAGAGCGAGGTGCATTGACTGAAGCAGTATATTACATCCTTTTGTCACTTTACAAGCCGATGCACGGTTATGGCATGATGCAAAACGTAAAAGAGATGAGCAATGGACGTGTAACGCTGGGACCTGGAACAATGTACGGCGCGATCAGCACATTGCTGGAAAGAGGCTGGGTGAAACCTGAATCCAATGAAAGTGATTCACGAAAAAAAGAATATGTAATAACTGGATCAGGCAGGGAGACAGTAGATAATGAGATCCTTAGGCTGGAAGAGCTCCTTGGAAATGGCAGGCGAATTGTTGGCGGGGTGTTGAAATGAAACATATCGTACGGAAATTGTTCATGGATTATGAGAAAGAAGAGAATTACCTTAACGAGATGGCGGCAAAGGGTTTATCTTTGGTTGAATATTCATTCGGCAGATATATCTTTGAAGAAACGGATAAAGGGGAATACATTTACAGGATCGAACTGCTTGAAAATCCGGTTGGCCATGCGGAAAGCCAAAATTACATTAAATTTATGGAGGAATCAGGAATAGAATTCGTTTCTTCCATTTATCGCTGGGTCTATTTCAGAAGAAAATCTGCCGATGGCAAATTTGACATTTATACGGATATCGATTCCAGGATAAGGCATTGTAAGAGAGTTCGGTCATTGTCTCTGTTTGGTGCGTTATTGAACCTGTTTATAGGATTTTTCAATTTTTATTACGGCTTTTTTGAAATATCAGTAGGGATGCCGCCCTTCAATTCATATGTATCGATTATTTCTTTTATAGTATTTACCGCGCTGTTGATAATCTTAATCCTGCCTTTAACTAAAAAAATCAACTCTTTGGAGAAAGAAAAATACGTCAGGGAATAGGCCCTGACTTTTTTTTATCCTGGCGTTATGATAGAATTCATTTTGCTGGAAAGAATATAGGATCCGGAGGACTTGAGATGCTGCTTGCAGATGACTGGAAGGATTATGAATTGATAGATACGGGCGGGGGTGAAAAGCTCGAACGCTGGGGGCAATATACGCTCAGAAGGCCTGATCCGCAGGCCATATGGCCGATCACCGGCAGTGAAAAGGCCTGGGCTAATGCGGACGCCTATTATCACAGGAGCAGCAGCGGCGGCGGAAGCTGGGAATACCTGAAGAAGCTGCCTCAACAGTGGGCGATACGACACGGGGAACTGGGATTCCATGTCGAACCCACCGGCTTCAAACATACCGGCCTATTCCCGGAGCAGGCCGTCAACTGGAACTGGATGGAGCAGAAAATAAAAGACGCAGGCAGAAAGATAAGCGTCCTGAACCTGTTTGCTTATACGGGCGGCGCAACGGTTGCGGCGGCTCATGCCGGGGCGGAGGTGTGCCATGTGGATGCCGCGAAGGCCATGGTGGCACGGGCAAAGGAGAACCTTGCGCTTTCAAAGCTTGCGGACAAGCCTGTTCGATTCATCGTGGACGATGTTGTCAAGTTCGTGAACCGGGAGATAAGACGCGGCAGGAAATATGACGCTGTTATCATGGATCCGCCGTCTTACGGCAGGGGCCCTAACGGCGAGCTTTGGAAAATAGAAGAGGAATTGTACGGCTTGATCGGTCTTTGTATGGATGCGTTGTCTCCCGAGCCTTTGTTCTTCCTTGTAAATTCTTATACGACAGGCCTTTCACCTACCGTTATAGGCAATATGCTGA
This sequence comes from Bacillota bacterium, assembly GCA_023411715.1. Taxonomy (GTDB): domain Bacteria; phylum Bacillota; class Clostridia; order Acetivibrionales; family DTU013; genus JAEYOM01. Next base: position 5,646 of record JAEYOM010000193.1, read on the forward strand.
GACTTTCAATGCAGAAAAAATATGGCGGTTCAGTAAACGCGGACGAGGTCGGGCTTCGAAGTTCTGCCACGGGACTGATACTGCCATGCGGTTCGGCAGGCAGGTGGGAAGCCTGAGCGGAAGGCCGATACTTTGAAGCTCCGGGGTAATTGGCATAAAGAATCTGTATATTACACGGTTGTATAGACATTCGCCAATAGATTGTGAGTTGAGTCATGTCAAGTAAAATTGAGATATTATATGAGGACAACCACGTGCTGGTTGTGGTAAAGCCTCCGAACATGCTGACGCAGGGCGATCAGACAGGCGACGAGGATCTTCTTACCGTTTTGAAGGAAGACCTGAAGGTAAGGTACAATAAGCCGGGAAACGTCTATCTCGGCCTGGTCCACAGACTTGACCGTCCGGTCGGGGGTGCAATGGTATTTGCGAAGACGTCAAAAGCGGCTTCAAGGCTTTCTGACCAGATACGCAGGAGGGATTTCGGAAAATCCTACATGGCTGTGGTATACGGCATCCCGGAGCCAATATCCGGCACGCTCACGCATTACCTTGACAAGGATGAAAAAACGAATACGGTTCATGTCGTAAAGTCTTCGGACGAAGGAAAGAACGCAGTACTCGATTATACGGTGAAGGACTCTAAAGAAGGTTTGTCTCTCGTATCGGTAGACCTGCATACTGGCAGGCCCCATCAAATCCGCGTGCAGTTTTCAGCCATCGGGCACCCGCTCTACGGCGACCAGAAATACGGAGCTTCGCTGAACAAACCCGGGATGCAGCTTGCATTGTGGTCCGCGGAGGTGGGCTTCGAGCATCCGACATTAAAACAATACATGTCTTTCAATTCAAAACCCCCGGTGTCATATCCCTGGAATATATTCGAATCGCTTTATGAGTGAATTGCAATCTGACATACTCCTGTCATATTGCTTGGGCTATACTGATTTCATTAGCATAACAGGAGTAAATCATGAGATACATACCTGCAAAAACGATCATATCGGGCTATGCGGCCAACAACAGCTGGTTTGGCTGTAACTACAACATGAACATATATAAGGGCTGCCATCACGGTTGTATTTACTGTGACAGCCGCAGCGAATGCTACCGTGTCGAAAATTTCGACGAGGTGAGAGCTAAGGAGAACGCCCTTGCTTTGGTCGAACGCGATCTCAGGTCAAAACGCAGGACCGGTGTGATAGGTACGGGTGCAATGAGCGATCCGTACAACAGGTTCGAAGAGAAATACCGCCTTACTCGAGGCGCGCTGGAACTGGTAAACACCTACAGGTTCGGAATAGCGATTGCTACAAAAAGCAACCTTGTCACACGTGATATCGATATTTTGGAAAAGATAAGTTCACATTCACCCGTACTTATAAAAGTTACTGTGACTGCCTGTGACGACTCGCTCTGCAAGAAGGTTGAACCGAATGCCCCGCTTTCATCCGAAAGATTTGGCGCCATAAAGGAACTGTCTTCCCGCGGAATATTCGCAGGCATACTTCTTATGCCTGTATTGCCTTTCATAGAAGACAATCCTGAAAATATCAGAGGTATTGTCGAACGCGCGGCAAGCTGCGGCGCGAAATTCATATATCCTGCATTCGGCGTAACGCTGAGACAGAATCAGAGGGACTATTTCTTCGACAAGCTTGATGGGTCGTTCCCAGGCATAAAGCAAAAGTATATCACTCAATTCGGCAATTCCTACAGCTGTGTATCACCCAGGGCGGATGAACTTATGCGTATGTTCAGGAAGGCATGCGACGTCTGCGGCCTGCTTTATGAGATGGAGGATATCATAGGCGCCTACAGGCACGGTTATTACGATACCCAGCTATCATTTTTCTAAATATTCTCCTTATTTTATTAATATATTTCAATATTGATAATTGTTCTGTATAATAAAATGCATACACTGCTTGGACATCGACAGCTAAAACTGATCCGGGGTGACAAATGTGCTTCCCTTTCAGATCGCAGGCCTGATACCTTTGTATCATGGACTAAGACCGTCCGGCAGGGTCCTGCCGACAATAGTGCCCTGACGGATGCCCGTGCATTGATATTGATCTTTTGTGATGTCTACGTATTGATTTATAAGAAACTGAAATCTCAGGAAAAAACTATGAATATAAACTTGGGTACAAAGTTTAGAAATATACTGTTTGATGCAAGACCATCCGCGGAAAAGGATTTTGAACACAGCCGCAGGATGTCGATATTTGAGAGCTGTACTTCGCGCGCGATATTCAATTTCACCAGCGGCGCCTTTCTTGCCGGCTACGCCAATTTTCTGGGCGCGGATGACTCATTTAACGGTATAATAGGCGCGATACCGGTACTGGCGGGCGTAATGTCGCTTTTATCGCCGTTATATTTTGAAAAAAGGGACAGAAGAAAGCCGCTTGTCGTTCTTTTAAACTTCCTGCACAGGTTCATTCTCGGCCTTATGGTGATCATCCCTCTCATAGCTTCGGGAAAAAACGAGAGACTTGCTCTAATGGCTTTCTTTTACCTGGTGGCCTATATGGCCGTATCCTTCAATAATCCTGCTGCAAGCGCCATACTGATCGATCTTACCCCGGAAAACATGCGCGGCAGGTATTTCAGCAAAAGGGAGTCGTATTTTCTTGCTGCAGGCACCCTGTTCACGCTTGTGCTCGGACCCGTCATGGATGCATACAAGGCTGACGGCAATGAGTACGGCGGTTTTGTTGTCATGTTCGCCGTCGTTTTGCTGCTTTCATTTGCAAACGCATTTTTCTGGCTAAGGATAAAGGAACCGGACAGGGTCAAGAGCAAAACTACGTT
>JAEYOM010000044.1 GCA_023411715.1 Bacillota bacterium
AGGCTTTTCCTGACATTTTTTATGGCAAGCTTATAGAACATTTCCCGCGTCACCTCCAAGGAGAGTGATCACATCGATGATCATCCCGAAAAATTGCTTCCTAGTGTATGAGCCGCGTTCCAGCTCGTTGAACAGCCTGCCGTCCTTTATGAACAGTATCCTGCTGCAATAGCTTGCCGTGAAAGCATCATGCGTTACCATGAGGATGGTTGCATTCAGGTTTTTATGCAGATTCTCAAGGCTCTCGAGGAGCATCCTTGCAGATTTCGAATCGAGGGAACCCGTAGGTTCGTCTGCGAGTATCATGGCCGGGTTGGTTATAATGGCTCTGGCCGCTGCGGTTCTTTGCCTTTGTCCGCCCGACATCTCATAAGGATACTTTGTCAGGACTTCGTTTATATCGAGCCTTTTCGCGACCTCTTCCACTTGTGCTTTTGCCTGTTTGTGCGGAACTCCGGAAATACTCAGAGGCAGTATAATATTCTCGAAGCCGTTGAGCGTATCGAGCAGGTTGAAATCCTGAAAAACAAACCCAAGCTCTTCACGCCTGAAGCGGGCCAGCTCGTTGCTTTTCATTTCGGTGATATCGCTGCCACTTATGAAAATATGCCCGCATGTGACTTTGTCGACTGTCGAGATGCAGTTGAGCAGCGTCGTCTTGCCGCTGCCGGAAGCGCCCATGATGCCTACGAATTCGCCTTCGTTCACGGAAAAGCTAACGTGGTCGATGGCTTTCGTGAGGTTGTCCTTGTTTCCGTAATATTTTTCAATATCCTGTACTTTTAGAATCTCCGTCATTTTAAATCCTCCATTTTAAATCCTCCAAATAAGCAATTTGCCGGATACGCCTCTATCCGGCGCCGGCATGGTTTTATCCCGGTCACCATACTCACATTGTAAGATAGAGAAGGGCCGGGTTCCATGCATTAAGCTTACGGTAACCTTACACTTTTGTTAGTTTGGTTATCTTATATCGACCAATGAGTTCTTCGGAATGACAATATTGATGGTCGTGCCTTCTCCCTGTACCGATTCGGCGCTTATCCCGAGTCCCAGCTTCAGACACAGCTTTTTGCAGATATAGAGACCGATACCGGTGGAACGTTTATTTCCGCGGCCGTTTGTTCCCGTGAAGCCCTTATCGAAGATCCTCGGGAGTTCGACGGCCGGGATGCCTGCCCCGTTATCCGCGATGGAAAGGATGACGCTGTTTTCGCTCTCTTTTGCACTGATCCTCACGTATGACTCGGGTTTGTCGGCATATTTGACAGAATTGGTAAGGATCTGGTTCAGTATGAACTGCAGCCATTTCTCGTCCGAGTATACGGTAAGGTCCAGGCCCTCGGCAGTGACGCTTATCCTGTTATGTATGAACTGCCTGGAGTTCTTCTTCAGCACATCGTAGCACACCTTTTGGAGGTTGGTCTCCTTTATGATATAGTCCTTTTCCACGGTATTGCTTCTGGAATAGTAAAGTACCTGCTCAACATAGGCCTCTATCCTGTCCAGCTCTTCCGATATGCTTTTCGTCGCTTCGCTTTTGTTGTTCAGGGTGATCAGGCGTGAAGACGATATCGGGGTCTTTACCTCATGCACCCAAAGTTCGATGTATTCCCGATATTCCTCCTGGAGCTGCTTGTATCTGTTTATCTCCTCGAGCATTGCCTTGTTCGATCTCTTTATTATGTCGTAAAGGATCAAACCTTCCCTGAAGGACGGAGGAATAATGACCTCGGCTATTATATTTTTTCGGTCAAGAGAATCAAAAATGCGCAGAAGTTCATCGAAAAAGTCCTTTTTAACGACATATTCGACAACAAGCGGGACAGCGGCGCCGATCGTATATAAAACGCAGATCGTCAGCGACAGAGCGGGACCGCCGGCCGGGTTGAGCAAAATAAGCGCGGAGGCTGTGACCAGCGTAACGCAGATATAAGCTGCTACATATAAAAACTTATCTTTTAAGAAGTCAAGGAGCTTCAATCGACCATATACCCCCGTCCCCTCTTTGTTTCTATGACCTGTCCGAGACCTGCATCCTCGAGCTTGTTGCGCAGCCTGTTTATATTTACTGTAAGCGTATTGTCATCGACGAACATTTCGCTGTTCCAGAGCTGTGTCATAAGCTCGTCACGGCTTACTACGGCGCCCCTGTTTTCATAAAGGAGAGTAAGGATCTTAAGCTCGTTCTTTGTAAGCTCCAGCTCGCCTCCCTGATATTCGATGGCGCTCCTTGACAGGTTGACCGCAAATCCCCCGAAGTCAAGCCTGTCGGTGACAACATCCCTCGAGGTGCGTTTCAGCACCGATGAGATATGCGCCAGCAGTATTTGCGCATTATACGGCTTTGTTATAAAATCGTCGGCGCCGAAATTCATTGCCATCAGTTCGTCGAGTTCGGTATCCCTGCTTGTCACTACGATTATAGGGAGCTCCGATTTTTTTCTCAATTCACGGCAAATATAGTACCCGTCGACCGTAGGAAGGTTGATATCGAGCAATACGAGATCTGGCTTTGCAGATCCGATATCCTCCAGTATGTCCGGGAAGCTGTCGGGTGCCTCACACTGGTAGCCGTTTTTGGCAAGGAAGACGGAAAGCTCTTCCCTTATTTTTTTATCATCTTCAACAATCATGATTTTTTTCATAATATTTTTACTCATCCTGCAAGTATATTTCAAAACAATTATATATTTACCCGAGTAAAATTTACAGTTAAAATATGATTGCACTGCAAAGAGCCGTTTTCAGTTTATATTGAATATGGCTTTTTGCAGCAAATTCAATAATATAAATCAAACATTTTAGTGCATGAAATGTGGAGAGGTATGGCCGCTTTTGCTGATACAATCATAATTGAAAGGACGATGCGTATATGGATTGGCTTGAGAGGATGAACAGAGCGATGGACTATATCGAAGGGCACCTGACGTCGGATATCGATTATGAAGAGGCGGCGAAGATAGCCTGCTGTTCGTCTTACCATTTTCAAAGAATGTTTTCTTTCATAACGGATGTGCCGTTGTCTGAGTATATAAGGCGCAGAAGGCTGACTTTGGCTGCTTTCGAACTGCAGGAAAACGGCAGAAAGGTCATTGACGTTGCAATGAAATACGGTTACGACTCGCCGAACTCATTTTCCCGGGCTTTCCAGAGCCTGCATGGCGTGACGCCCTCATTGGCGCGTGATGAAGGTATCCAGCTGAAGGCTTATCCGCGCATGTCCTTCCATATAACAATAAAAGGAGATGTCGAGATGAATTACAAAATCGAGCAGAAAGATGCGTTCAAGGTATTTGGAGTTGAGACGGTCATCGACATGACCGACGGTAACAATTTTAAGGAAATACCGATATTTTGGGGGAAATGTCATCAAAATGGTACGATAAACAGGCTGGAAAGCTTTGAGATGCCGAGATACGAGAGCGGGCTAAGCAAGGTAAATTCAATCATGTGCTACCGCAAAACAGAAGGAAATACGTTTCCGTACATGATAGGCATTATTGATTTGAACGACAAGCTGAAAGCGCCGGACGATCTTACGGTCGTAGATGTCCCGGCCTGTACCTGGGCCGTTTTCAAATCCGAAGAGCATGGTTTCGAAGATTCCTCCGAAAAAATTCAGGCGGTATGGAAACGTATCTACCCGGAGTGGTTCACGACCTCGGGCTATGAGCATGCGGACGCCGGAGAGCTCGAAATGACATATGAAAAAGGGAACGACCGTTTCTTTACAGAAGTTTGGATACCGGTGATAAAGAAATAGTACAGGAGTTTGTATAGGTGCCGATAGTCGCCCTCCGGACATAACGACCTGTAAATGATTCGGGCAGCGCTGGCTCACAGAACACCTCATACCGAGATGGGGTGTTTTTTTATTTCAAAGCCCTGCACGGGTGCATTTTCTTTCGCCATAATATGGCAATTAAGAAGCAATTGTACCAATTGAGTGTTTAAACAGGTTGCCCGCCCGGCAGCAATGCCCTCATCAAATCGTGCATCTCATTGAATTTCTTTGTACGTATTGATATCCGTTTTCCAATACGGGATGAGAGATTACAGGCGAAATCCCTGCAAGCATACTTATCGTACAACTGAACCGTACTCAAGTGCATCACGTCTATCCCCTGCCTTTCGAGAATAGCCGCCCGCACCGCATCTTTGCCCTGCTCCCGGGGGCTGCTGTGGTATGAGAAGCTCTCATATTCTACTGCCAATTTCGCCTTCGTATAATATAGGTCTGTAAAGCAGCGCAAATGTCCAAGGCGTGTTCTCCCTTCCTCTTTAAGGATTGTCTCATGGTTGAAAACAGCGCCGTTAAGCCCGTAACCTCCTAGAGCGTTGGGCAGTGTCAGAATCATATAGGCAAGTGACTCCATAACCGAAGCGGAACCGTTTTCCACATATTGTACAGCCCGCAAGGCTTTCCGGTATCCCCGATGCCCCTTAGCCCTTGCAAGAAATGTCATAAGCTTTTTCTTTGTGGTAATTGCCTCTGAAGGGCAACCCGGCGGATGCGAACATAGCTGCAAGCCCAGCAGGATGAGCCGGTGAATGCTCAACAAGCCTGCGAGCTCAAGGAACAGCAGCTCAGGGGACGCAATAGTTTCACTGCCCCGCGCCACCACCGCACCCCTCGGAAGGGCGAGCACACACGAATGGACCTCTGTCCTGCTATTGCTGTGTCTCACATTGTGTTTAGTAAGTGTGATGTGGGCCAAGTCGGTTTCTGCAATTTTAAAGCCGAGTACAGAGTCAATGTTTGGGATATCCCAAACCTCGGCAGCCGAAAAGTGGCTTAAAAATTCTTTCATGCATTAATTATACAATAATGTGTACATAATATCAATTAAGATACCATAAATGTTTTAGAACAACCATGGAAAGCGCGTAAACTAAAGATATATCCAACATATTTCATAAATATAGTAACTTATTTGAAATTATGTACAATAAATGGTTAAAAATGTGCGGAGGAGCTCATGATCCGGTGAAAAACCGCTGAAGTGCCCATAAGTCAATTGTTTATATATGATGCATGATTGCTTTATACACCTGCCCGGCACTGTGCAGCTTGACGAATGGCGAGCTGAATGATTCAATTAGAGTAGGTTTCGTGCCGGTCGGTTTGGTTTTGCCGGTCGGTTTTATAAAGAGAACATATGCGCAGAGCCATAGAGCATGTTAATCAAGCAAGTAAAAGGTGAAATCACGTCCTGTTCGAGTGTGCGCGGCCCATAAGCGAGTTACGTTTGATTTTGAACGTACTAAAGCAAAAACTACTGTTTATAGCACCCCTTAGAATCGGAGGTTTTCGCTTTAGTACTGGCTTGCATTTACAGGCTCTTTGGCTTGGAGCATCGTTCCCGTATAAAACCCATTAGTACCGGCTTGCATTTACAGGCTCTTTGGCTTGGAGCATTGTTCCCGTATAAAACCCATTAGTACCGGCTTGCATTTACAGGCTCTTTGGCTTGGAGCATTGTTCCCGTATAAAACCGACCGGCAAAACCGGCTAAGAGTAAGTTCTTACCGGTAGATAGTCTGTAAGGTACGGTTTAAATATAAAGTGGGGTACCCGACTATGACCCAAAAACTACAGATCGAAGACATAACTATAGATATCGAATACAAGAAGATCAAAAACATCCACCTCAGGGTATGTCCGCCCGACGGGCGGGTTCGCATTTCCGCGCCGGTGCGTGTCGACCGCGGTTATTTGCGGGACTTTGCGGTATCCAGGCTGGATTGGATCAGGAAGCAGCAGGAACGCATCAAAAGCATAAGACCGGCATCGCAGGCGGAATATCTGAGCGGGGAGACCCACTATTTCCGCGGAAAGCCGTACATCCTGGAATTGGTCGAGCAAACCTCCAGGCCTTGTGTCATTATCCTCGGTAATGTACTAAGACTATGCGTGCGGCCCGGCGCTACACTCGAAAAACGCCGCTCCGTAATGGAGGAATGGTATCGTTCCCGGCTTGCAGAAGTCTTGCCTGATATTGCCGGGTACTGGGAGAAGATCATTGGAGTCAGTGCTGCCGAATGTAAGATAAAAAGAATGAAAACAAAATGGGGGACGTGTAACAGGAAGGCCCGCCGCATCTGGATAAATCTTGAGCTTGCCAAAAAACCCCCTGAATGCCTGACGTATGTCGTTGCACATGAGCTTGTTCACTTGCTCGAACGCGGACACAACCATGTTTTTTATGGATACATGGACCGGTTCTTTCCTCTGTGGAAGCAGTACAAGCGGGAGCTTAACCAATAAAACATGTGTATTATGTATACACTTTAGTGAAAATTGCACAAAATCTGTTGTTAAAATTATGTCAAAGTTAATGAAAATTTTGTTGATTAAGGGTTTAATCTCTGTTATTCTTGATTATGTTCGGCTAAATCTGGCGCGTTTTTAGACCCATAATCTGAACGAATACCGGATTGAAAATAACGAAACAGGGAATCTAATAAAACAAAGAAGGGACACAGATATATGAGTAATAACAGATCGAAAGTAGCAGTTATTGGGACAGGATTCGTAGGAGCTTCGACGGCATTCGCGCTTTCGCTGAAGCAGATGGCTAATGAGATGGTATTGATCGATGCTTTCAAGGACAAGGCAGCCGGTGAGGCAATGGATATCAACCATGGATTGCCGTTCCTTGGCCAGATGGACATTTATGACGGAGATTATTCTGACTGTGCCGATTGTGATGTAATCATCATGACCGCAGGCGCAAACAGAAAGCCCGGGGAGACCAGGATAGATCTTGCCAGAAAAAATTTGAACATCGCAAGGGAAGTTACGGATAATGTCATGAAATATTATACCCGCGGCGTTATCCTTGTAGTTGCAAACCCTGTTGATATACTGACATACAAGATACAGAAGTGGTCGGGACTTCCCAACGGCAGGGTGCTGGGTACCGGTACCGTACTTGACAGCGCGCGCTTCAGGTATCTCATAAGCGAGAAGTTCGGAATAGACGTAAGGAATGTACATGGATATATCATTGGCGAGCACGGAGATTCACAGCTGCCGCTATGGAGCGCGACGCATATAGCAGGCAGGAACATCAGGGAATACTTCAATGATCCTTCTTACGGCATGTCGGCGGAGGAAAGAGCTGCGATCATCCAGAATGTAAAGACTGCAGGCGCCGAAATAATCAAGAGGAAGGGTGCAACCTACTATGCTATTGCCGTTACCGTAAACACGATACTGGAATCCCTTCTGAAAAACCAGAATACAATAAGAACAGTATCTTCGCTGATTAATGGTAAATACGGCATTGAGGATGTTTCGCTCAGTCTTCCGTCCATTGTTAACTCAAACGGAGTGCAATCCATTATAGATCTCAATATGACTGACGAAGAACTTGCCTCTCTGAGAAATTCTGCAGATCAGCTCAAGGCTATACTGAATGAAGTAAAGGATCTTTAATACTAATAAAATAAGGAGTGTAAGATATGGATTACAGAAAAGAATCTTTAAGACTGCATGGCGAATGGAAGGGCAAAATAGAGGTTGTCAGCAAAGTACCCGTCACAAACAAGGATGAGCTTTCACTGGCTTATACGCCCGGTGTTGCAGAACCTTGCCTGGCTATACAGAAGGATGTCAATCTTTCATACGAACTCACCAGGAGGTCGAACCTCGTTGCGGTTATCACAGATGGTACGGCAGTACTTGGCCTCGGCGATATAGGGCCTGAAGCGGGTATGCCTGTTATGGAAGGCAAGTGCGTGCTCTTCAAGACTTTCGGAAATGTAGACGCATTTCCGCTTTGCATCCGTTCCAAGAATGTCGACGAAATAGTGCAGACTGTGAAATTGCTGGCCGGCAGCTTCGGCGGAGTCAATCTGGAAGACATAGGAGCGCCGAGGTGCTTTGAAATAGAAAAACGTCTCAAGGAAGAATGCGATATCCCAATATTCCATGACGACCAGCACGGAACCGCTGTCGTAACTCTGGCGGCTATGCTCAATGCATTGAGACTCACAAAAAAGAATATCAACGATATTGAAGTTGTTGTAAACGGTTCAGGCGCGGCAGGTATCGCAATTACAAAGCTTCTTATGGCAATGGGCCTGAAGAAGGTAATCCTCTGCGATACCAAGGGAGCTATCTACGAGGGAAGAGACAACCTGAACCCGGCAAAAGAGGAAATGGCCAGGATCTCCAATCTCGAGAAGAAAAAAGGTTCGCTCAAGGATGTGATTGCAGGCGCCGACGTCTTCATAGGGGTTTCCGCAGCCGGTATGGTCACAAAGGAAATGGTCAAAACGATGGCCAAAGATCCGATCATATTCGCAATGGCAAATCCGACTCCTGAGATCATGCCCGACGAAGCATTGGAAGCAGGCGCGAAGGTAGTTGGCACAGGCCGTTCCGACTTCCCGAACCAGATAAACAACGTGCTTGCATTCCCGGGGATCTTCAGGGGCGCTCTGGATGTCCGCGCAAGCGATATAAACGACGAGATGAAGATCGCCGCTGCAAAGGCTATCGCAAGCCTGATCACTGAACAGGAACTGAGACCCGATTACGTAATACCTGCTCCGTTCGATACAAGAGTCGGACCCAGCGTTGCAAAGGCAGTTGCCGAGGCAGCTATAAAAACAGGTGTAAACAGGATCTAATTATTGAGTAAAACATGGGGACGGTTCGAAACTGCTGAAGAAGTACCCTTTACGGAAAAACGGTAACGAAGCTAAGCGGGTTTCAGGCGCTTTTATCAATAAAATATAGACTTTTTCAGTGGTTTCGGACGGT
>JAEYOM010000146.1 GCA_023411715.1 Bacillota bacterium
AAAAAATTATTTTAGAAAGTCCCTGACAGCCTGCACAGCCTCCGGATTAATTTTACACGTGTAGCTCTGTCCATTCCTCGTAAAGCTGATCAAACCTGCATTCTGGAGCTCCTTTAGATGGTGCGAGATCGTCGAGCGCGAAAGATCCATGCAACAGCAAGCCTTGGTGAAGCACCTGTCTACACCGTCTATCGTGTATGCTCCATCTTCGCTGTTGCTCTCCTCGTACCATGCATAAAGGTTCTTGAACAAATAGAGCCTTTGGTCGCACGAGAGCGCTTTAAATATTTTTGCAAGATCCAAATTTGTATTCATCATAGTTCTATAGTAATCGAACTCTCAAACTTTGTCAATAAAATTTACCAAATACTATTTCCGTTTTTACTTCCGTTTCAGGCTGCGCACGAAGTTTTTTGCCTCTCCACCCACCCTGTTCGATTCTATGACCTTCTGCAGCGCCTTGTTGTATGTAAAATCGTCCAGAGAACTGCTTTGCAAATACTCCGTGGTCTTTCCCGGGAATTTGACATAGCATACTGAAAGTGCCCACGCAACGGCCATTTTGACGTAATACCCCTTATGCCTGATCCCGTTGAGCAATTTAAGGACAGCATTTATATGATCCCCGTCGATAAAGTTGAACAAAAGCATGACAGCGGCAAAGCGCAGCTCAAATTCCTTATCCGAATCGAAATATGGCATAAGGAACTCCCAGACGCGCGGTTTATTCCTTTTTACAAATCCAAGGCCTGCGCAGAAGCTGTCGCAAACGCCCCAGTTACCGATTTTCGGGATAAAACCGGCGACGAGGCGGAGGCTTTCCTCAATATCTGTTTTAGCAAGACCAATTATAATACCCTGAAGCATTATTTCCTCGTAAAATTCATCGTCCGCTGCCGACAGATAATCACGCCAGTTACCCTTTGAAAGCTCTTTACCCAGTTTTCGAAGGGCAGGCAACCGAACGCCGAGCATGTCGCCGGCATCAGGTACCAGTCCGGCACTGAATTCCCTGTACTTTTCATCAGCGAGGCCCCGAAGTTGTTCTTTTATTGCTTCGATACCGGGGTCATTATGAGGCTTACTGCCATTTTTAGTGCTCCTGTTTGCCACGCTCCCTGTTTTCGTGCTCCTGTTTGCCACGCTCCTTGCTTTTGTGCTCCTGTTTGCCATGCTCCCTGTTTTCGTGCTCCTGTTTGCCACGCTCCTTGCTTTTGTGCTCCTGCTTGCCATGCTTCCTGTTTTCGTGTTTCTGTTTGCCCTGCCCATATTCTCAAGGCCCATATTCTCAAGGCCCAGCAGCTTTTCCTTTATATCCAGCCCTCCGGCGTAGCCGGTAAGCTTTCCGTCGGCGCCGATCACTCTGTGGCAGGGTATCAGGATAGCTATCGGGTTCTTATTGTTCGCCATCCCCACGGCTCTGCATGCTTTAGGCTTGCCGGCGGTTTCAGCTATTTCCCTGTAGGTTCTTGTCTCGCCATACGGGATACCTGTCAACGCCTGCCATACGGCCTTCTGGAAAGGCGTGCCCTCCGGCGCCAAAGGAAGATCGAAGGCTTTGCGTTTTCCTTTAAGATATTCCTTAAGCTGTTTCGCAGCCTCCTGTATGAGAGGCGTTTCGTTAAGCATCGCATCGTATAGGGTACTGGCCAGGCCCTGAAGATCGGCTGTGATACCGGAGGCAGTTCCCGGGCCGGCTTCTATGCTCCCGGGGGCAGTTCCCAGGCTGGCTTCCGTGCTCCCGGGGACAGTTTCCGGGCCGGCTTCCGTGCTCCCGAGGGCAGTTCCCAGGCCGGCTTCCGTGCTCCCGAGGGCAGTTCCCGGGCCGGCTTCTATGCCCCCGACAGTAGCCACATCGGTCACAGGGTCAGTTCCGGCCCCTTTCCGCAGGTCGTCGGCGGCCTTGTGCGGCATATCGCCTCCCACGTATATCAAGCCGGTGATCGCCTCCCCATTATCTGCGATCCCGACCTTACCTACCGAAGTGTCATAGAAATAGATATTTTTCATACAGACCTCTCATAATCGATATTCATTTCAGGACCGAACCCCTATAAAATACTCACAAATATATATTATCATAAAATTATGACCGGCAATAAAAACTAGCGGTCTCATACCCATACCGGCCGCTTTAGCTCTCCATAAAAAAACCTCCAGGCGGGCATCAGCAAATTATCCTTGCCATACTGCATGCATTGGTGTACTATTTTTTAAAAAGAAATATGCAGCAATTAAGGGGTGTTTTTGATGAGTTCATGGAGAATAGAGACCAAATGCCTGCAGGAGGGCTACAAGCCCGAAAATGGTGATACGCGCGTGCTGCCCATCTATCAGAGCACGACATATAAATATGATTCCACCGAGCATGTGGCGGAGTTGTTCGACAGGCCCGACGGCGGCCACATCTATTCAAGGATCAGCAACCCTACGAACACGGCTCTGGAAGACAAGATCTCGGCGCTGGAAAGCGGGGTCGGCGCCCTGTGCGCATCGTCCGGTCAGGCCGCCACTTTCATAGCCATAATGAATATCTGCGAGTGCGGCGACCACATAGTTTCGGCCAGCACCATATACGGCGGAACATACAACCTGCTCAATGTCACCTTCAAAAAGATGGGGCTCGATGTTACGTTTATAGATCAGGATGCTCCGGAAGAAGAGATACAGAAGGCTTTCAGGCCGAATACGAAGGTCCTTTTCGGAGAAAGCATAGCCAATCCGAAGATAAGCATACTCGATATCGAAAAATTCGCCCGTATAGCTCACAGGAACGGCGTACCGCTGATAGTGGACAACACCTTCGCCACGCCGATACTGCTGAATCCTTTTAAATACGGCGCCGATATAATCACGCACTCAACTACGAAATATATGGACGGTCATGCTGTCAGTGTGGGTGGGGCAGTCGTCGACTCAGGCAATTTCGACTGGACCAATGGAAAATTCCCTGTGCTGACGGAGCCCGATCCGTCCTATCACGGCATCTCCTATACAAAGACCTTTGCTAACATGGCATATATAATGAAAGCCAGGTACCAGTACATGAGGGATCTCGGAAACTGCATGAGCCCGATGAACGCCTTTCTCACGAACCTGGGCCTTGAAACGCTGCACCTTCGCATGGAACGCCACTGCGAAAATGCCCGGAAGGTAGCCGAATATCTTTCGAACAGCGATAAGGTGATTTCAGTAAGTTACCCGACTCTGAAGAGTGACAAGTACCATGACCTGGCTGAAAAATACCTGCCGAAAGGGTGTTCAGGCGTTATTTCCTTCAGGATCAAGGGAGGAAGGGCTGCTGCCGTCAAATTCATGGATAGTCTGAAGCTTGCCGCGATAGTCGTCCACGTTGCGGACGTCAGGACGGCAGTGCTGCACCCCGCAAGCTCCACGCACCGCCAGATGACCGACGAACAGTTGCTTGCGGCAGGCATCGAGCCGGATATGATCAGGTTATCCGTCGGCATAGAGAATGTTGACGATATAATCGACGACATCCGCCGGGCATTGGGAGAGTAAGCAAAAAGCAGATGGTTAGCAATCGAGTAGGAGGAAGGCGATTAGTTCGCTTTCCGACCTCTCACAACACCTGGCAGCAGACGGCCATTGGACCGTCTGCTGTTCTTAATTAAATGGCTACTATACGTTTCTCTTCAAGACTTGCAACCAGTGCATCGATTGTCTGTACATTGGTGACCGACTGCGAAAGCGGAATGATAGGTTCAGCGATACCCCGGATAGCTTCCGCAAAGTTTTTCAGCTGCAGATAGAATGCGTCGATATGCTCTATTTCATATGTATCGGTAAGTATATAATCCCACGGTTCCTTCCGGTGCTGCCGCGTGATCTTCACATCTCCGTAAATACCCCAGGCCACCGGCAGCCGGAGTGTCCCCTTTTCGCAGGTTATCTGAAGCTCCTGGCTAAAGCTCGACTTCTTGCTGCTTTCCACATATCCCACGACACCGTTGTCATATTCGATCATACCATGAATGCGATTTATCACACCCGACAAACTGCCGGTATCGCCCGTCGCATAGACACGTACAGGCTTCCCGCCGCTGAAATGATTACAGGCGTTGACAAGGTAGCTGACCCAGTCGTAGGCGACACCTCCCCCGCATTCTTTCCGTTCGCGCCAATTGCGGAGATTCTCCGTAAGCTCATTATTTTCAGGCTCAAAATTGTCAAAAGTAGCCCGGATACTGTCGATCGCGCCATTTTCTCCGGAGGCTAAAAGCTGCTCCATTTTTCGGATAGCAGGGTGATGTCTGTTCTTGCACCCTTCCATTATAAAAGCGCCCGCTTCTTCGGCCAGACTCTTTATCTCAAGCGCTTCTTCTCCCGATACCGTGAGTGATTTTTCACATAATATATTCTTGATACCTGCAGACAGGCATTTCTCTATCTGATCCAGATGCTGCCCCGGCCAGGTGCAAAGTATAACGGCGTCAAGCTTTTCATTACAGAGCATGTCGGCAATATCTGTGTAATAATTGTGACAGCCATACTTCCCGGCCCAGCTGCGCGCCTTGTCCCCTACAACATCGCAGCACGAGACTATTTCAAGCCCCCCGACCTTTTCAGCCGCCTGTGCATGAACGTGTGAATGCTCTCCGCATCCAACAATGCCAACGCTGATCGGCGTATACTCTTCCATTCCGACGTCCCTCCCATATACGAAACAGTCCATATTATAACATTAAATTCATGATTTTGTCACATAAAGAATTTCTTTCATATGCCGATCGATCCCTCCCCTTGATTTCCAAAGTAAATGCAACCTTTCAGTTTGATTTAGATCTATCCCTCCGGTCACCATCGATCATACTTACTTAAGTGCCAATTAAGTATCGATTAAGTATCGATTAAATACCGATTGACATTACACTACGTGTAACGTTATAATAATTGTAACGATATAAGGAGATTTTATCCATGAAGAAAATTAAGTTAACAACAAAGGAAGAGCTGAATATCTACATGAGTCATGTACGCCAGCAGCTGCTGCGCCAATTAAGCATATCAGGCGCTCCGTTGACTCCGAAGATGCTGGCTGACAAGCTGCACATATCCGCCTCCGCCGCGCAGCACCATATTAAAAAGCTGATGTCGCTGGGTTTGATTGAACCGGACCATACCGAGTCGATCAATGGAATAACGGCGAGCTTCTATAAGCCGGCCCAGGTGACAGTTCAGATAGGCCTCGGCCGGGATGACGAGCTTGTTCAGCAAAAGGATGTCCTGGTACAGGATTCCATTGCGCAGGTGTATGACGGTTTCCGTAAACATATAAAAAAGAAGCTCGATATGACCGGCGTCAAAGAGCCTGAGGAATTAAGGAAATGGGGCGATATTCTTAGTGGAGTGGCCTACCTCGACGATAATGAATCACAGGAGCTTATGAAACTTATAGACAGTTTTATTGAGAAGCACGCAGCACCCGGAGCAAGCTGCCATCCCTGGGAGTATGCGCTTATCGTTTACAACGCTGAAGAGGAACTGCCGGATAAGAAATCCGGAACCGGGAAACCGAACGCTGCAAAACAGGCTGCAAAGGGATCTAAAAATGAATAAAATGCTGCAGGTCATATTCACCGTAAACAATCTGTCCACAGGTATTATACTGCCTGTACTTACCCTTGTCCTGATGGAAAAGGGTGCGGATCTCCGGACGCTGCCTTTGCTTATGGCAGTGTATTCCCTGACAGTTCTGCTTCTGGAACTGCCCAGCGGAATCCTTGCCGATATGTTTGGCCGCAAGGCGGTATTTTTGATATCCTGCGGGTTTCAGTTGATATCATTCATACTGCTGCTTATTTCGAATAATTTGATCTGGCTGGTGCCCACTATTATATTTTTGGGCCTTGGCCGCGCCTTTTCTTCCGGCAGCCTGGATGCAATAATAATCGACCGAACACTTGAAAATGGCGGTGAAAACTGCCTTCCAAAAGTAACCTCGCGTCTGGCTGTCCTGGAGGGCGCCGGACTTGCCGCAGGCAGCATTGCAGGCGGACTTGCCGCAAGTGCTTTCGGGACTTACAACAGTATAATAATCATACGTTTGATCCTGACAGCAATAGTGACATTGCTGTGTCTAGTATTCGTAACGGAGCCTCCCAGGCAGCACGAGGCTGACAATAAGGCTCCAGGACAGTCATTGGCAGCCATGGTCAAACAGGGCAGGCAGCTCATACTCGAGCACCATGAACTAGGTCTGATATTGATCGGCGTTTTCATTACGGGCTTTTTTCTGTTTACCGTGGAAACATACTGGCAGCCGGCTTTTAAAGCGATACCAAATATCGCGGGCAGTACATGGCTGTTCGGCATCGTAACATTTATCGGATTTTTTTCGGTTACAGTCGGAAATATCCTTTCCCGGAAGCTCCTTATCAGTTTCAAACACAGCTGGTGGAGTATTTTTAATATCTCCCGCGTAATCCTGGCCGCAGTCATCCTGATTTTCGCCGTAATCAGCGGAGTTGCAGGGTTTATCATCTTTTACGCAGGCATGTATATGATGCTCGGGACGAGTAACGTATCGGAAAGCTCGCTCGTAAACAAATACACCCCGAACGACATGCGTGCAAGCATGCTGTCCCTGAATTCACTTGTTTCACAAATAGGCGGTTTATGCTCTTCCCTGTTCAGCAGCGCCATGGTGACCCGCCTGGGATTTTCAGGCATCTGGCTGGTCGCCGGTATATTGATGGCTTGCTACGCGGTATTTTTAGCTGTGATCGGCATTATACCCGTGATCAAGAATTTCCCCATTTATAGAAATTAGCCAATATAATATAATTGAATAAAGATTCAATGAATTAAGATTTAACGAAATGAGCAAACACACAGAGCAGAAAGGAAGACGGAAGCAGCAGATATTGTCGGCCGAACTTGACCTATTCATTCACAAGGGCTATGCGGCAACACTCCTTTTATGAACAATGGATGGAAAAGATGGCACACCAGTAGCCGCATATGCCGGAAGAAATGCCGTTCAATATCTTTGCAGGGATTTCGATAAAGTTTTCCAGGGCGGGATCTAAGACTAACTTATATGGATTGCATTTAAGTTATATTGCTATATAATAGTAATCAGCTTTCAGTCATTACTTCAACAGAAATAAACTTGCTGGAACCAGCAGAAGGGGTTACCAAAGCATATGGCGATGTCAGAGACCGCAGAAGTTAGTGAATTTAAACCCGCACCGACCGAAAACAAGATGGGCGTAATGCCAATAAGCAGACTGCTTATCACAATGTCGATCCCGATGATGATATCGATGTTTGTCCAGGCGCTCTATAATATCGTGGACAGCATCTTTGTATCCCGGCTGAGCGAAAATGCCCTCACGGCCGTATCGCTGGCATTTCCGGTGCAAAACCTCATGATAGCCATTGGCGTAGGTACAGCTGTCGGTATAAATGCGTTATTATCAAGAAGCCTCGGAGAAAAGAATCGTGAAAGAGTAAATAAAGCGGCATACAACGGCATATTCCTCGCATTCGTGAGCGCCGTCGTTTTTGCCCTGTTCGGCCTGTTCTTCGCCCGGATCTTTTTCACGGCTCAGACCAACAATGCTGAGATCATCGGCTATGGCTGCGATTATCTGATTATATGCAGCATTCTATCCTTCGGAGCTTTCGGCCAGATAACCTTCGAAAGGCTCCTGCAGTCAACGGGCAAGACCTTTTATGCCATGATAACGCAGGCGACCGGCGCCATCGTAAATATTATCCTCGACCCGATCATGATATTCGGACTCTTCGGCTTTCCCAGGCTTGAAGTGGCCGGCGCCGCCATTGCAACGGTTATCGGCCAGGTTGTGGCTATGACGCTCGCCATTATTTTCAACATCAAGGTCAACAAGGAAGTCACGCTTAAATTCAGAGATGTCCGCCCTGACGCGGAGATCATCGGGACGATCCTGGGCGTAGGTATCCCGACCGCGATCATGATGGCGATCACATCGATAATGACGTTCGGTCTGAATAAAATACTGCTTTCCTTCACTTCGACAGCCACTGCGGTATTCGGAGTGTATTTCAGGCTTCAGGGCTTTTTGTTCATGCCGATCTTCGGCCTGAACAACGGTATGGTCCCGATAATCTCCTACAACTATGGCGCACGCAGCAGGCACAGGATTGTCAAAACGATCAGGTTGAGCCTGATATATACATTAACGATAATGGCTGTCGGTGTTGCGATATTCCAGATCTTCCCCAGGCAGCTGCTCTCATTCTTCAACGCGTCACCTGATATGATAAGTATAGGCATACCCGCGTTAAGGATAATCAGTTTGAGCTTTGTATTCGCCGGCTTCTGCATCGTCTCGGGCTCCGTGTTCCAGGCTTTGGGAAAGGGCTTGCCGAGTATGCTGATATCAACGGCCAGGCAGCTTATCGCGCTGCTCCCGCTGGCATATCTGATGTCCAGGCTGGGCGGGCTCGATGCGATCTGGTGGTCCTTCCCGATGGCGGAAACGGTTTCAGTGACCATGACCGTCCTATTCCTAAGGCACTACTACAAGAATGAAATAAAGCCTTTGCCTGAGAATTGATCAAAGGACCTGACGCAGTCGTAAAGGGCCGTCAAGTGGGCAACCGGCATCAGCTGGCCGCTGATCATAATTGCGCTGACAATAACAAGTACGGCACAGCAAAAGCATGCCAATAATATCGGTCGTTTGTACAATATTACCGTTCGGAGCAGCCGGGATACGCACGCTGACGGGCATAGCGTGGTGCCTGGCCCAGGCTTGTTTGAGCCTCTTATGTAACAATCGCAGGCTGCTTGAGCATCTTATGTAGCAATCGCGGGCTGCCTGAGCATCTTATGTAACAATCGCAGGCTGCTTGAGCATCTTATGTAACAATCGCGGGCTGCCTGAGCCTCTTATGTAACAATCTCGGGCTGCCTGAGCATCTTATGTAGCAATCGCAGGCTGCTTGAGCATCCGGCTGACTGCCGCAGCAACCCCCGTATTTTACAAGCCGAGCCTGTCGTGGATAGTATTCGTCAATAAATGGTCGTCGGTATCGGTGGTTATCTCCCAGACGATTATGCCTCCGAAGCCATTCTTCAACACATAGTCGCACCTTTCGGCGGCGGAGACTTCATCCTCGTATGTATACATGACTTTCTCATCCTTATTGTAGAGCCAAGGCACCCTGGAAACAGGATCCCTGTACTTGACGTATCCCGGCGTTATCTCAAGTTCTTTCATCCTGTAAATCGTATTCATGCCTGCAGGATAGACAGGCGAATCAAGGTCGCCGACGGGAGAGCCTTTTCCTCTAGCATATAATCCGTTGACACCCGTATCGGGATCGATGTTCTTCCAGCCGCGTGAATAATACGGAGCGCCTATATTAAGCTTGTTCGCCGGTATATTGTAGCGGTTCCTGTAATACTTCATAACAAAATCGGTATTGTATTTGTTCTTCTTATCGACAGGCGTGACAGGCGAAGGATCGACGGGGTTTGCAAACAGCGGCGAATGGTGGTTTGTATGTTCCTCCAGCGCCGAATGCATGTCATAGGTCATGACATTGATCCAGTCGAGATACTGCGCATATTTGTCAGGCTCCTGATGCTCCGTAACGTCATAAAGCGCTGAAACTGCCACAGTAAGCAGCTTGCCGGCCATGCCGCCGGCGATATACGCATCGCGTAACTCGCGCAGCAGTGAGGTGAAGTTCTGCTTATCCTCCGGGCCTCCCGGACAACCTTTGTCATTTACGTCATTAGGGTCTGCCGGCCTGTCTATCCCGGGGAATTCCCAGTCTATATCTATTCCGTCGATAAAAGGATAGTTTTTCAACAATTCAATAACGCTTTTTATGAAAACAGACCTGCTCTCGGGTGTTTTGGCCATATCATGAAAGTAACGGCCTTCGGTCCAGCCTCCGACTGAGATCTGTACCTTGACATCAGGATAGCGGGCCTTATAATACGCATATTCGCCCATATGCCCTTTCGGGCCGACCGCATCCGAATGCTCCATTATCTTCTCTTCATCGGCGAATTTATCCGTGGATGCGATTTTGAAATCGCTGCCAACGAAATAAAACGCGTGGTTAATGACCGACACCCTGTCCCAGGGGATCGCACCGATACAGTTATTCCTGCCCGCTTTCCTGTATATGGCCCAGCTGGGATAATACACAACCAGTTTTGGTTTCATATATTTACACCTCTACCTGTATATACATCTGTACCAATATATTACCTAAGCCAGGTACGACAGTCAACCATATTTTACTAAAATTGTAGTTACAGATGTGATGATTTCATAAGTTCTTATGTAAACACGTTACATTTGTGGTATAATACTTCTGTTAAGCAATAAATATCATACCGAATACCCAGCCGCCCGAACCCGGGTCAGTCTATACATCAATACATTTGTGCGCGGGAGGGAGATTCTGAAAATGGAGCCTGACGAACCGGCAATGACCGAATTATTTCAATTGCTTTCATGTACTCATGACGCGCTGGTCGCGACCGATAAAAACCTTGTTATCACCCTCTGGAACGATACTGCCAAAGGCATGTTCGGCTGGTCGGAAAAGGAAGCATTGGGGCAACATCTCGATGAAATTATTAAACCGGCTATAACCGAACCCGAATCGGGGACTGACCGAAAGTGGGAAGAATTTGCTCAGCGTTTGGCGGAACAGGGCTCCTGCAGCATACGTGCCGTATATTATTGCAGGAACGGCCTGCTGATCCACGCCGACGTCCGCGCAAAGGCGATAAGGAACCAAAATAACGAATTTCGGGGAGCGGCTTTTTCCTTCCTCACAGTCTCCAACGATCAGAAATACGAAGAGCCGTTACACACCTGTATAGATTGTTATCAGACGCTACTGGACATGTTCTGCGAAGGTTTCTGTATTCTGGAAATCATAGATAAGCAAGGCACGCCTTTCGATATACGTGTCCTGGGAGCCAATATCGCCTACGAGAAGCTGACCGGGCAATCTGTAGGAGAGCTGATGGGAAGCTTTCTCGAATATCCGATAGATTATTACATACAGATATATAACAGCCTTGATCTAAAAAACGGACCCGCACGTTTCGAATACAAGGCAAAAGCCCTTAACCGGTATTTTGATATTTGTGTATATTTGATCGACGACACTGAAAATATCATAGTGGGTGTTACATTTCAGGATACAACGTTGCGGAAGCAGAATGAGAACCTACTCAGGCAACATGGCGAAAGATTCGAGGCCGCAATGGATGCCGCACATATGGCATATTGGGATTGGGATCAGGCGGCGGACCATTCCGTGCTGTCCGATACCGCATCAAACCTTTTCGGCCTTAAGCCCGGCGAGACTCTATGCTGCAGCAGCGACGGCTTACGGTTGATCCATCCTGATGATAAGGAACGTTATCGTTCGATAGTTATGAATGCCGTTGAAACAAACGGCAGCTGGCACTGCGAATACAGAATTATCAGGCCATACGATGGTAAAATCATCTGGCTCGAAGAAAGGGCGTCTTCCAAAAAGGATGCTGAAACAGGCAAAACCTATCAATCGGGGATAGTCTGGGATATCACGGACCGCAAAAAGGACGAGCTCGCGCTTTTACAGGCCAAGGAACAGAGCGAGATCGACCGCAAAAACATTGAGGCAATCCTGAAAGTAATGCCGTCCGGAATCCTGATGGTCGACGCCGGAGAGATGAAGTTCTCCTATATGAACCGCAGGGCTGTAGAGCTTTACGGATCCAATTTCACGGGCCATGAACTAAAAACTCATATGGGAAAAATAAAGATGAGAAAGCTGGATGGTACGCATTTCAAATTTGAAGAACTGCCGGTCTATCAATCGCTGGTATACGGTCATGAGGTCCATAATACTGAAATAATCATGGATAGGGCCGATGGCAGCCGGCTGATGATCGTGGAAAGCTCCGCACCGATATATGATTCTGAAGAAAGGATAACGGCCGCAGTAGTCGCCTTCGATGATATTGCGGAGCGTAAGCGTACGGAATTAGCCCTTCAGGAAAGCGAAAACAGGTATCATTCTTTGTTCAGGTCGATGGATGAAGGCCTTTGTATAATCGAAGTTATCTGCGACCAGGCTCAAATGCCTGCTGACTTCCGACTTATCGAAGTAAACCCGGCATTTGAAAAGCTGACAGGGATGAAAAATCCCGCGGGACGTCTCTTAAGCAGCTTTTATCCAAATATCGAAGATTACTGGCTTGAAGTTCTGGGCAGGGTAGCTTTGACCGGTGAACCCGTGCAGTATACCAACGAAGTGAAGAGTTTGAACCGCTGGTACAACATAAACGCATTTATGGTACATACAAATGGAACGGAGGCCATTGCCGTCCTATTCGACGATGTGTCACAGGAAATTAAGGCCAGGAATGAAATGGAGAAGCTGATAAAGATACAGGACGAGGTATTTGCAAATGTATCGCACGAGCTCAAGACACCTTTAAGCGTCATTTTCAGCACTATCCAGCTTCTGGAGCTCTATATGCGGAGGGATTCCCTCGACGCCAACAGATACGGCGTCTACAAAAGCGTCCGCACTATCAAGCAGAACTGCTACAGATTCACGAAGCTGATCAATAACATAGTGGATCTGTCCAAAATCGATTCGGGCTTTTTCAAGCTCGATCTATCAAACGAAAATATAGTCGATATCGTCGAAAACATAGTACAATCGATCGCCGAATATATCAAGGGTAAAGGTCTGAGCGTCGTATTCGACACGGATGTCGAAGAGAAGATCATTGCCTGCGATCCTGGCAAGATAGAAAGGATTCTGTTGAACCTCATTTCAAACGCGGTAAAGTTTTCAAACCCGGAGGGAACGATATCAGTTTCCATCTCGGATCACGGTGATCAGGTCGAAATAACCGTCCAGGATACCGGAATAGGAATCGAGGGGAAATATCTGGACACCATATTCGAAAGGTTCAATCAGGTGGACAAGACACTCGCACGGAACGCAGAAGGCAGCGGGATAGGTCTGTCGCTCGTGAAATCGATCGTCGATCTTCACGGCGGAACTGTAAGCGTGGAGAGCGAGATCGGCAAAGGCAGTACGTTCAGGGTCTGCCTGCCGGTCAGGACGGTCGAGCAATCCAGGGAACCAAAGCAAAAAATACCTTCTCTCAATAAAGTCGAGATGATCAATATCGAATTCTCGGATATTTATCATTTGTGAGAATATAAGCCCCGGTTGCAGCCGGCCATACTGCCGATCTTCCTGCTCGTCGCCGCCGGCTACATAG
>JAEYOM010000183.1 GCA_023411715.1 Bacillota bacterium
CAACATGGGTCGGGAGGCGATTTCCTTGATTAACGTATTGTATCTGCTGAACCACGCGGGTAAGGCAGGAACGGAACGATACGTACAGACGCTTATTGAACAGCTTAATGGGAAAAAGATCAACGCATTTTTCGCATACAACGAAGAAGGCTTACTGGTAGAAAGACTGAAGGAACTGGGGATCCCGACGTACAGGCTTGAAATGAACAGCCCGTTTGATTTCGGGGCTGCGACCCAACTGGCTGCACTTTGCAGGGAACTTAATATCGATCTGGTGCATACTCATTACCTCAGGGAAAATTACGTCGCAATGCTGGCACGACTGCGCGGTTCCCCGGCAAAGGTCGCGTATACCAACCACTTCATACTCAGAAACAACTTTGTTACGAGGGTGACAAACCGTTTGATGAATCCTCTGGAGTCGGGTATAATAGCTGTCTGCAACAGAGGCAGGGAAATGATGATCTCGAACGGGGTCAGCGCATCGAAGATCAAGGTTCTTTTTAACGCGGTGGATCCCGTATACTGGGGGAAGCCGGAGAAGTCCACGATCCGCGAAGAATTCGGCATCAGCGACGACACCTTCGTGATACTTTGCGCTGCCAGATTCGCGCACGACAAGGGGCACAGGTATCTTGTCAGGACTATTAACAAGCTTAGAGGTATGACGGACAGGAAAATGAAATGCATCCTGGCCGGCGACGGTCCCCTGCTAGGTGAAATAAAGCAGATGACGGAGGAACTGGGGCTTTCGAAAGATATACTGTTTGCCGGCTTCCGTCAGGATATTAAAAACCTTTTTACCGGGAGCGACCTGTACTTCAATTCATCCGAACATGAAGCATCGAGCTTTCTGATCCTTGAAGCGCTCGCAAGCGGCCTTCCCGTAGTGGCGACCGACATGGGCGGCAATGATGACATAATCAACGACGAAACAGGCTGCGGCGTGCTCGTTGAATATGACGACGCAGAGGGCACCGCGTGGGAAATCAAACATATCATGGATACCCCCGGATTGTTGGAAGAGCTGAGAAACAATGCCCGGTTAGCAGTTGATGAGAAATTCAATCTTGTAAAAATGGCCGATCAAACATATAATTTTTATGAGGAGTTTATCGGACAAGCTGCGAAACATGGCTGATAAGCAACGATTATCGTAAAGGAGAGTAATGTAATGTTATTGGACAAAAAGGGGAAATTATTCGGAAAAATCAGCATCGTGGATGTACTGGTTATCCTAATTATAATAGCGATAGGAGCCGGTCTGTATTATAAATTCGGAAAGTCCGGCACAGTTACGCCTTTTACGCCGACACAGACTGTACAGATGACGCTGAGCCTTGAATCGGTGAATGACTATGTGGCAAATAATGTAAAGGTAGGAGATGTCGTACAGGACAGGGTACAGAATATCGTACTAGGCAAGGTGACCGATGTAAAGATCGGCAAGGACAAGAGCTACTTCCTCAACAGCAACGGTCTGGTCATACAGGGTTCGAAGGATGGCTACAATTCGCTTACCGTAACATTTGAAGGGCAGGGCCTCTACTCGTCGAAAGGCGTTACTTTCAGCAACATTGAGTATTACATCAACAAAAACGGTACCGAGTGGAGAATAGGTAATACGTTCAGTTATGCGAAAATTTCCGGTATTAAACTGATAAAGGGGTAGGCCGTTGTTACAGGAAAGTCTGGTTTATAAATTCATATATACTATTTGTTCATATTTCTCGAGGGTATGGCAGGAAAGCTTTATTGCAAAGGCTTTAAGGAAATGCGGCGCTTTTTTCGGCAGGCTGTTTTCAGGCAGCACAGTCGTAGATTTTACAGCCCGTGAGGGCGTCGTGAACAAAACCTATGAGGGGAGTATCCTGTATAAGGCTGTAGATGGCCTTCTGAACCTGCCGCAGAGGATCCTTCATCCTTTGTACCTCAGAGCGGAGGACGCGTTTGCCCAAAGTATCGCTTTCAGAGTACTGAATTATTTATTCGGTAAGCTGCATTTACTGACGGCATGTTTTCTGTTTATCGCCATAATAGCGCCGTATGACTACTGGAACAACATGTACAGCACCATTGCAATAGCTGCGCTGCTGCTTTTATACTTCATGAGGACAATCGTCGAAGGGCGCACAGGCTTTCAGACTGCGGCATTTAACGTTTTTCTGGTAATGTTCGTTATCTGCGTCTTACTGGCCGAGGTGTTTTCGATAATACCGGGCAACAGTTTAAGGTTTCTCGGTTATTACCTTACCGGATTTATGATGGTGCTGCTCCTCGTAGTTACATTGAGGACAAAAAAGGAAATATCCGAATTGTTGTCCGTAGCATTGACGGGTCTGACCATCGCCGGGGTGTACGGTATTTATCAGTATATCATCAAAGTGCCCGTAAATCCTGCATGGGTGGACACTGATCTGAATCAGGGCAGTATGACGAGGGTATTTTCTTTTTTCCAAAATCCGAATGATTTTGCCGAAGTCATACTGATATTCGTACCTTTCTATTTTGCAATGGCATTAAATGCAAAGCGCGCATTAACGAAGCTTCTTCTTCTTGCCATGGTTGTCCCGCCGCTTATATCCATACTTATGACTCAGGCGCGCGGAGCATGGATCGCAATTGCCCTTGCCGCGTTGGTTTATGTGTTCTTCCAGGAGAAAAGGCTCATACCGCTGGGAATATTGCTGGCTATTGCAGCCGTACCGTTTTTGCCGCATACCATACTGATGCGTTTGAAATCGTTCAATATGGCGGATAGTTCTTTCAAAACAAGGATAGATATATGGAAAACAGTCATTCCTATACTGAAGGATTACTGGTTCACCGGCCTTGGGCTCGGAAACGAAACTCTGATAAGGATTTCAAAGAATTATCATATATTTATAGAAAAAGGTTCGATACCGTCCCACAGCCACAATCTATATCTGCAGCTATGGCTGGAGACCGGTTTCCCCGGGATAATGACATTCCTGGCTTTCATACTGACGACAGTAAAAAAGAGCATACGGACGCTTACCCGCTCGGGGGATAAATTCGTAAAAAACATACTCATTGCCGGTCTGGCATCGCTGACAGGCCTTCTGGCCAACGGCATGATAGAATATGTCTGGTTTGACCGCAGGGTAATGCTGTTCTTCTGGGCTGCGGTGGGTATAATCCTGTCCACGCTGTATGTCAAGCTTAACGAGGGTAAGGCTTGCGGAGGACAGATCACACAGGATGATTCCGAAGCAGCAGAAGAGGAAGTGGCCTGATGAAAGAGATAGTCAAGGAAGCCAGACTGTGCACCGGTTGTGCGGCCTGTGGACAGGTATGCCCCAAAGGTGCCGTAACGATGTCGGCGAATGATGAAGGCTTCCTTTATCCGAATATAAACAAAGAGCTTTGTAACAATTGCGGACTCTGTGAAAAGACCTGTCCGGTCAATAGCTCTCTCAAAAAAGGCCTGGAAGTCAAACAAGCCAGACCGGAAGCCAAACAAACCGGTACCGGTCATAAAGTTTACGCCTGTTATTCCAGGGATGAAGAGGTCAGATCAAAAAGCACTTCGGGCGGAGTGTTTACGCAACTTGCGCTTAATACGCTCTCAGGCGGCGGAGTGGTATTCGGGGCCGGGTTCGACAGCGGTTTTAAAGTAACACACATCTATGCTGAAAATGAAAAAGAACTGGACAACCTCAGACGTTCCAAATATGTTCAAAGCGACATTGCCAATTCATTTATCGAAGCGAGGGATTTTCTCAAAGCAGGCAGGAAAGTGCTGTTCTGCGGTATGCCCTGCCAGATCGCCGGACTCAGGGCCTTTCTGAACCGCGATTATGACGGTTTGCTTACCTGTGATCTGGCCTGCCATGGAGTGCCTTCCCCAAAAGTGTGGGAAATGTTCCTCAAATACCTTCAGGATACCTATAAAAGCGGTATCAAGTCTGTATCCTTCCGCGACAAATTAACGGGCTGGAACGATAGCAGTATGAAAGTCGAATTTAAAAACGGCAGCCGATATATCGACCGGGTCAAGAGAGAGATATACTCCATGGGCTTCGGCAAGAGCATATTCAACCGCAGATCTTGCTATGACTGTAAATTCAGGATGAACAATACAAAAGCTGATATTACGCTCGCAGATTTCTGGGGAATAGATAAGCACGGAGAAAACGAGTATTCGGATAACAAAGGTGTCTCGCTGGTAATCACGCATACGGATGCCGGTGAGGAAGCCCTGAAGCGGATCGGCGAAAATACCTGTATAAAGGAGCGTCCGTTCGACGAAGCTGTAAGGTTCAATCCGAGGTTGGTCTCCTCAGTTGCGGAACCGGGCGGACGTCGGGAATTCTTTGACGATATGAAGGCGGGTCTCGATTTTGACCGGCTCAGAGCAAAGTACATGGACAACAAAAGTTTCAGGTATAAGGCAAAATGTATGGTAAAGCGCCTTCTTGGGCGCGGGTAGGCTGAGTCGGGTACAGATAGGCTGAATCCGGTTAAATGAAAGGAATCTATGAGAACCAGGCTTTCAATATATAATACAATCAGCGCGATCGTGCTTCAAATCGTAAACCTTGTAGTAAATCTGATACTTCCGCAGGTAATGATTACCGTATACGGCTCGTCAGTTAACGGGCTCGTTACTTCCATCAGGCAGTTCATCTCCTATTTCAACCTGGTCGAAGCAGGAATCTCGGGAGCTGCCATATACGCACTGTATAAGCCTCTCGCAGACAGGAATAAGCATGACGTCAACGGGATATTGTCGGCATCCAACAGATTCTACAATATATCCGGATTTGTTTTTTCCGGGCTGGTCCTTTTGACCGCGTTCCTCTACCCTATGTTTACCTCAGGGCAGGGTATCAGCGTTATGACGATCGCCGCCCTTGTCCTTATCATCGGGGCCTCGGGAGCGCTGGAGTTCTTTGCTGTAGGTAAATACAAGGTGCTCTATACGGCGGATCAGAAGAGTTATGTTATTTCGTTGATAAATGCGACGGCTGTCGCTGTTAATGCCGTAATAATCCTCATTCTGGCAAGCCTGCATTATGACATCGTACTTGTCCAGCTGATAGCGCTTATAAGCTTTTTTGCACGGTCCGGCCTGTATATACTGTACGGCAGGAGAAAGTATCCTGATATCGACCTGAAAGCGCCGCCTATGAACGATGCGCTCGATAAACGCTGGGATTCGCTCATCCTGCAGGTCCTCGGAGTAGCTTCGACGGCTACGCCTGTAGTTGTGACGTCGCTTATGCTGGGCTTCAAGGAGGCCAGCGTATTTGTCGTATACAATATGGTGTTCGCCAGCGTGCTTGCATTGCTTACGACCTTCAGCAACGGACTGAGCGCCATGTTCGGCGATCTGCTGGTCCGGAACGAGATAGGGACGATGCAGAAGGCTTACCAGCAGTACGAGTATCTCTACTATGCGCTGGTGACGTGGGGATACGCGTGCGCAGCCATACTTATAATGCCTTTTATGAATGTTTACACCGCAAGATTCACTGACGCCGAATATATCCGGCCTGTCATAGCGGCGCTGTTTGTAGGCGTGGGAGTTTTTTCGAACATAAAGACGCCTCAGGGGATGCTTGTAATATCGGCCGGCCTGTATAAAGAAACGAAGGTACAGTCGCTCATCCAGGCTGCCATAATAGTAGTGCTTTCAGTAGTACTGGCGCCGTTCTTAGGCATAGCAGGCATACTGATCGCTTCGATACTCTCAAACCTGTACAGGGATATCGACCTGATATTCTATATACCGAAAACTGTGACCAAATTGAAACCCACGCTTTCCGTCAGGAGAGTGCTAAGGATATTCGTGCTGTTTTTCGCAGCGGTTCTGCCGGCGCTGTATTTCGTTGACATAAAGCCGGGCAATCTTGCCGGCTGGGCACTATATTCAGTACCGACGGCAGTCTGGGTGTTTATCATCGTCGCAGGCGGCAATATTCTTATAGAGAGGAAGATGGCTTCCGATATCCTTATCAGGATGAAGAGGCTGCTGCCTGGGAAGAAAGCGGCGGGCTGAATTAAGGGCACTTGAGTTACTTCAGCCAAGGGAAACGGACTCGCGTATATTATGTTTATATACTTGCTGCACGCTGAAAAGCTTACCGTGTTGGGATTTGCTTGATATTGCATGAGTTTTGGGAGATAGAGCATATTAACGAGGCATTGGCAAGGGCAAATTCATGTTTGAGCGGAGCAATATGAAATGCTTCGCATTTCGTTTCATCTGTAAGTATTTGCGAAGCAAATACTATTGTTTGAATTTGCCGCTAGGCTGAGTTTATATGCTCTTTGAACAAAACTCCGCAATAGAAAGCAAAGCGCAGCGAGGTACAGCAAGTTATTGATAGGGCTGTAAAGCAAAGCGCATACGAAAAGAA
Organism: Bacillota bacterium; assembly: GCA_023411715.1. GTDB lineage: Bacteria > Bacillota > Clostridia > Acetivibrionales > DTU013 > JAEYOM01. Next base: position 6,387 of record JAEYOM010000183.1, read on the forward strand.
CATGGATAAAACCGGCTAATAAAATAAATTGCAGCGAGTAAGTTTGAATTAGGTCAGCATATAAGGTAAAAATAACAGGAAGGTGAAGCTCATGAAAGCAGGCATATTGACATTCCACCACGCCCATCACTACGGCGCACAGCTTCAGGCGTATGCGCTCATGAGGGCGGCTCAAAAGGCTGGGGCGGAATGTGAATTGATCAATTATGTAAGGATCGACACGGTCGAAGGCAACAGGCTGTTTAAAAAAGGCTTATCCGCAAGATCGCTTCTCTCTAATGCCAATACGCTGCTCAACCTGGGGAAACTAAGAAAAAGGTACGGCCGCTTTGAAAGCTTTGTCCACGATGATATGAGCCTTTCGGATAAATTCTACGGATCCTATGAGCAGCTGAAAGATGGTGCTCCCGCATATGACGTATATATCTGCGGAAGCGATCAGATATGGAATCCCCTCATATATAAGGAGAATACCTTCGATCCCGCCTTCTTTGCGGATTTTGCAAAAAGCGGCCGGCGTATCGCTTACGCTCCCAGTTTCGGGATAAACTCGATACCGGAGGATAAAAGGGAGCTGCTGAAAAATTATCTGGACAAGTTTGAATGTCTATCCGTCAGGGAGAAGCAGGGTGAAAATATAATACGCGGGATAGCGGCAAGGGAAGCTGAGACTGTGCTCGATCCCACGCTCCTGCTGAACGGGGACGACTGGAGCGCCGTATCGGCAGCGCCTGAATACAAAGAACCTTACATACTTTGCTATTTCATTACAGACGCCAGAAAATACGGAGACTTCGTTCAGGTACTTTCAGACAGGTATAAGCTGCCCGTCGTGTCCCTGTGCGGATCGCGCAGGGTGGTGCCCCAGACCCGGCATACGGTACTCGATGCCGGCCCGAAGGAGTTCCTCGGCCTTTTCAGGAATGCCTCCGCCGTCTGTACCGATTCGTTCCATGGCACCGTATTTTCGATAAATTTTAAAAAGGAATTTTACAGCTTCGAATCTTCGCAGAAATCTGAAAAAGCCGTGAACTCGAGGCTATACAGCATATTGGACAGGCTTGGCCTGCTTTCCCGCATATATTCTCATACAATGGAGCTGAAGGATTTTACGAACAGAGTAGAGTTATATAAGCCCATAGATTATGCAAAGGTGGATGAGCTTCTCGAGTGGGAGAGGGAGGCGTCGGCAAAGTACCTAAAGGACGCACTGGGCCTTTAATACGAGACCTGAGCAAAAATACTCATTGTATGTGGAATTTTATAACACTATAATTGAATTAATTAGTTGTGCCGGTTGGCTTGCCAAATACTTCGGGATGGGGATGAGCAGCATGAATTTATTGCCCTGGAAATCAAACCGGACCAAAAAGTTTGATACAAAGACTTTAAGGAAAAACGACATATCGCTCCTGATACTGGACGAGCGCTGGAACAAGCTGTTCAACAGCACGCCCAAGACCCCTGCCATCGAGCGCAGCGAGGAGAAGCTCAGGGAACTGCTGAAGGAGGAAGCGCGTCTAAATACAGAGCAGAAGAATATTGCCGCTGTTAAAAAGCAGCATATGGATAAGATAATAAAGCTTACTCCTGACGTATTCGATAAAAATGATGCGGAGGCCCAGAAGGAAATGCAGGCCTCGGAGCATGAAATAAAAAGGATTAACGACAGGGCGAAACAGATAGCGGAGCAGCTCGGCGAGATGCCCGACAGGTTGAAGCAGGCTAATCTGGAGCTTCTCGAACTTACAGTAAACATAGTTTATTTCAAGATACGAGCCAGCAAGAAGCGCGTGGACGAACTGGAGAAGTTAATAGAGGAGACCAGGGAAAAGCTTAAAGGATACATAGAAGAGAGGGAATCGCTCTCACAGGATGATGCCGATATATATTCATATTTCCATGACCTTCTCGGAGGAGAAGAACTGGAAAAGCTCGATAGGGAGTATTTCAGGTAAATTCCCATACTGAATAATGTTTGATCGAACCTGAACTGATCGTCGATCGATCGCTCAAAGGAAGCAATATTATGAAGATTGTCACACCTGCCCAAATGAATTCCATAGATAAAAACACCATAAACGATTATGGCATACCCGGGCTCCTGCTGATGGAAAACGCAGCGGCTGCCGTTGCTTCGGAAGCCGTGTCCATGCTTGAAGGCAGCATCGGCAGGGTGATCACTATTGTTGCGGGCAGGGGCAATAACGGCGGGGACGCATTTGCCGCTGCCAGGCTCCTCCACAGCAAGGGCTGTGATGTGCGCGTCCTTTTGGCAGGGGCCAAAGCCGGTATATCGGGCGACGCTCTGACGAATATGGTCATATTGGAGAAAATCGGCATAAAGGTTGTTGAAATCGACGGTATTGAAGATATTACGCTTCTCGATTCAAATCTTAAAGAAGCGGAGCTGGTGATCGATGGGGTCTTCGGAACGGGGTTGAGCAGGGACATAAGCGGCATTGCCGCGACAGTAATCGAAAGGATGAACCTGTCCGGAAAGCCGATACTGTCGATCGACATACCCTCGGGTATAGACGGGGCGGACGGAAGCATATGCGGCACATGTATCAGGGCCGATGCGACGGTGACCTTCTGTATGCCCAAAATCGGACTGACTGTCAATCCCGGCTGCGAATATGCCGGAAGGCTGACGGTGGCCGATATTGGAATACCGCGCTGCGTTATCGACGCACAGGGTATAGGAAGCGAAATGATCGATATCGGAATGGCAGCGTGTATAATACCGCAAAGAAAACCTGATTCCAACAAAGGAACATACGGAAAGGCTTTTGTAATTACCGGCTCGACCGGAATGACCGGCTCCGGCCGCCTGGCCTGCACGGCCGCGCTCCGCACCGGAGCGGGACTCGTATATGCAGGAGTGCCTGAAAGCCTGGCGGGCATTTATAGTTCCTCCATGACTGAGTCTATTGTTATCGCGCTTCCCGACGGGGCAAAAGGATTCCTTTCCGAAGTGAGTACAGCCGGGATAACAGAACAGATGGCCGGGATGGACGCCGTCGCCGTCGGACCCGGCTTGTCGGCGGCCGAAGGTGTAAAGCGGCTGGTAGAGAAGGTAATACTCGATTGCAAGGTCCCGTTGGTACTGGATGCAGATGCGCTTAATGCTGTTTCCGGCAACACGGACATATTGAAGCGGCTCGGCACGGATGTTGTTATCACCCCGCACCCCGGCGAAATGGCTAGGTTGACGGGGCTGACCGCGGCTGACGTGCAAAAGGACAGGATAGGCACAGCCAAAAGGTTTGCTTCGGAATATGGAGTCGTGACCGTGCTGAAGGGGAGCAGGACAATCGTTGCATTGCCCGATGGCAGGATATTCGTCAATCCTACCGGCAATGCCGGTATGGCCACGGCCGGTACCGGCGACGTGCTCACAGGCGTCATTACAGGGCTGATAGCGCAGGGAGCTTCTGCCGGAGAAGCGGCCATAGCCGGGGTATACCTGCATGGGCTGGCCGGCGACCTGGCTGCGGAAAGCATGGGGATGCATGGTATGCTAGCGGGCGACGTAGCGAGGCATTTGCCTTATGCCATTAAAGATATATATAAGCTGCGCTGATTGACTTATTGACGGGTATAAAATGTATTAAGCTGCGGCGCTGATATATTATTCCTGCGCCAAGATGAACGTGACGGCAGGAAAATATGGAGATATGCGGGAATATACTGATAGGGAGACAAACAAAAGAAACCGATGCCTGAATAGTCGGGGAATCGTGTTTAGCGGAGGATATTATGGATTACAAATTGAACAGGGCATGGGCGGAAATAGATCTGGATGCGATCGCACATAACGTGCGTGAAATAAAGAAGCTCGCGGGGAAAAAGGTCGAAATGATGGGTGTCGTCAAGGCGGACGCCTACGGACACGGAGTAAGGGAGGTCGTCAGGACCCTGCTGGACAACGGAGTGACGCAGCTTGCGGTTTCGATGCTGGACGAAGCGATCCAGATCAGGAATATGGGGATTGACGTGCCGATCCTCATACTCGGTTATACCGATCCCGTCAGGGCTGAGGAGCTGGTACTCAATGACGTCACTCAGACGGTTTTCAGCCTGGACCTTGCACAGGCGCTCTCTTCGGCGTCAGTGAAGCTCGGCAAAAAAGTAAAGGTACATGTCAAGGTCGACACCGGAATGACGAGGATTGGCCTCATGCCCGGACGCGATGCGGTAAAGAACATCACGGAGATCAGCAGGCTGCCGGGATTGGTGCTGGAAGGCATATTCACACATTTCGCGTCCGCTGACGAACGTGAAAAGGATTACACACAGATGCAGTATGACCGCTTCCTTGGCCTTTGTGCGGAGCTTTCCAAGGCGGGCATCGAGATCCCTGTAAAACATGTGTGCAATAGTGCCGCGATTATGCAGTATCCTGAAATGCATCTTGATATGGTCCGTCCGGGAGTCATACTCTATGGATTGTATCCATCGGAGGATGTGGACAGGGAAAAGCTCAGGCTCAAACCGGCTATGACCCTCAAAGCCAACGTTATAATGGTCAAGGATGTAGAGCCGGATACCTGCGTAAGCTACGGCAGGATATTCCGCACTTTACGCAAAAGCAAAATAGCGACCATACCGATCGGTTATGCCGACGGATATACCCGGCTGCTTTCGAACAAGGGCCGCATGCTGGTGAATGGAGAGTTTGCCCCGGTAGTGGGCAGGATATGTATGGATCAGTGTATGATCGATGTAACCGATCTGAAAAATGATGTGCACGTAGGGGATGAGGTAGTGATCTTCGGGAGCCAGAGCGGGTCCAGTATCAGCGTGGACGAGATAGCGGCCGATATAGGTACGATCAATTACGAGCTCGTATGTATCATCGGTAAGAGGATTCCCAGAGTATATCTGAAGGACGGCAAGATCTGCAGCATCCTGAACTACCTTATTTAGCCGATCGGAACGGGGTTGGCGGCGCAAGGTCCGCCCGGAAAGCCTGCAGCAGGGTTAGTCGTGGAGAACACGCATGTTTTGCGGATTTTGTTCATTATATTGTAATAGAGTGTAATGTAATTTTAAGTTGACGGTATATACAATAATATATATAATGATATATATTATTGTATATACTACCCACATAATTTTTACGAGGCCAGCTAAAATAATAGTACGCTGTCTCAACCATTTTATGAATCCAAAAAAATGGGGGATTTATTTTGGCAGAATTGAAAAAAATACTTATAAGTCTTCCTGATAATCTATTGAAAGAAATAGATACAATCGTGTCTGTCGAGAAAACGAACAGAAGTGAATTCGTCAGGGAAGCGATGAAATTATATATTAGGGAAAAGAGAAAAATCGAAATGAGAGACAGAATGAAAAAAGGGTATCAGGAAATGGCCGAGATTAATATCAGACTTGCGGAGCTGTGTTTGGACGCAGATTGCGACCAGCAGAAAAAATATGAGGAACGTCTTGGGGAGTTGGAGTAAACGTGATAATAAAACGCGGTGATGTTTTTTACGCCGATCTTAGTCCGGTGATCGGCTCCGAGCAGGGAGGAGTCAGGCCGGTATTGGTAGTGCAGAATGATATAGGGAATAAATACAGCCCGACCATTATCGCTGCAGCAATAACATCGCAGATAAACAAGGCAAAACTGCCTACACATATAGAAATAACTGCGCAGGATTTCGGACTTCAAAAGGATTCGGTGATCCTGCTGGAGCAGATAAGGACGATAGACAAAAAAAGACTCAGGGAGAAGATTGGGCATCTCGATGACGAACTGATGGAGAAAGTTAACGAAGCGCTAAGCATAAGCTTCGGACTGGCCGATATATAGTATGAGCGGCTGGCAGGCATTTAATATAAAATTTGGTACATACATAAATCAAAACTATACATATTCGGACAAGCCTGGACTAATGCCGCCGAGATCTTTTTTGAGGGGATAAAATGAAAAAAGAAAATGTTTTCAGGTTTGTTCTGGCCTTGGGCATATTTTTTCTTGTTTACCAATTCGGTTTAAGACCCCTATTGTTCAATAATAAAAAAACAATTGAAGCAAACGAACATTATTGGTCCGGGCAGCTTCCGAAAGACAGCGGTACGGACTATGACGTCGTCGTATACGGCGCCGAGCCGCAGGGCATTTCCGCCGCCGTATCGTCGGCCCGCCTGGGTGCGCGTACGCTGCTGATCAGCGAAGACGCTGATCTAGGCGGCATAATCTCGGCTTGCATGATACCGGAACTTGAATTGCCCGCCGGAAAGAATGATGTCCTTCTGAACGGCGGCGTGTTGAGCGAACTGAATAAAAACCTCGGAAAAAGCTTTACCGGTCAAAAATATCTCGATGTCGCAAATGATATGGTTTCAGCGGAAAAGGGCCTGAAAGTCCTATATAACGCTGCCGTAACGGGTGCGGCGAAGTCCGGCGTTTACCTTGAATCCATAGGGTTACGTACGGATAAAGAGGATATGAAGGTATCGGCAAGGATGTTCATCGATGCCTCCGATGACGGCGCCCTTCTCGATGTGCTAAAGGTACCCTTCATTACGGGCTCTGAAGACCTAAACATGGCGAAAAGCTTCATTCCGGCCGGACTAAACTTTGAAATGACCGCCGACAGCGGCGTTCAGGTAGAAAAGAACAAACTTGGCAAGCTCATCAAAAACAGTGAATTCTATAATAAATTGAGCGAGTACGATCTGCTTTATATGCATTCAAGGCTGGACAGACTGAACGTATATTTCCCGGAAGCGGGAAAGGTGGTTATAAGCGGGCTTTCCGTATCAGATATCGATGTGACGGATGCAAATATTTTAAAACAGGCATACGAAAAAGAGGTTGAAGAGGCAAAAAACCTTGCGGCATTCCTTGCGGGAAATTTTGAAGAGTTCAAAGGCCTTAAATTCTCTAGGGCTGCAGACAGTCTGCGCATTGCTGAGTCAAGGCATTACAGGGGAGCAAGCACTTTAAAGGTAAATAACATACTGGATAGCAAATATCCTGCGGAGACAGTCGCAATGGGGTCCTATCCCATAATGATCGGAAAATTCGCATCAAGGGGTCAGTTTATTGCCGGGAAGGGGATACAATACGGCATACCCCTTGGAAGCCTGGTTCCGGAGGGCACTTCCAACCTCCTGATGGCGGGCCCGAGGGCATCTTATTCATCGCTGGCGGCAAGCAGCGCGGGTACTGTTGGGACGAGCATAGCTGCCGGAGAAGCTGCCGGAACTGCAGCGGTTTTTTGTATTGCAAGAGACGAAAACCCGGCCAATCTTGACAAAGAGAATGAAAAATTCGATGAATTCAAGTCAATGCTCACAGGGACAGGCATGTATCTGCCGAATGAAACTATCGGCAGCCAGTTCAAAGACAGCTGGGCATATCCTGCCGCAAGACAGCTTATTACTCTTGGCCTTATCGGCGGAGGCTTAAAAAACGATTTGAAATATGGCGACCCTGCCAGACAGAAGGATTTGGCCTATATTCTGATCAATGGGATATACCGTCTGGACAGGAATGTATATACGCTGGATCTGGATTCACGGCTGAGGCCTTTCCTTGACGATTCCAGGCTTACTTATGAGGACACGGTCAGCATGCTCGGCGCGCTTTACAATATCAAAGGCGATACTCAGACCATATATAAAAAGCTGTGCGAACAGAACCGCATAAATGAAGTCATGCAGCTCAGGCTTGATGAAGTAAGAGACATTACGCTAAGTGATGTTTACTATTTAGGCGCATATAGCATCAAGAGCTTTACCGGGAAGGAGATCACCGACTGATACCTTATTTTCCTGCCAGCCTGGATAATACGACCCGTACCATGAACCTGGGCAGATCGAGCATGCGCTTTGCCCTTTTGGGTTCCTTGCAGAGCCTGTAAAACCATTCAAGCCCGTTCCGCCTGAAGAAATCCGGCGCAAGCTTTGTATTACCCGAAAGTACGTCTATCGCACCGCCGACGCCTATGCATACCTTGCAGTTGAGTCTGTCAAGGTGGCTGTTTATCCATTTCTCCTGTTTGGGCGCACCGAGAGCCACAAGCAGTATATCGGCATTGGTTCCATTTACGGCATTGACTATGTCGGCGTCATCCTTATCCGTAAAATACCCGTTACGACAGCCGGTAACAATGACGCCGGGGTAATCGCTTCTTATCCTTTCGGCCGCTGCTTCGGCTACTCCCGGTTTTGAACCGAATATGAAGCAGCGTATGCCGTCTTTTGCATAAGTCTCGAAAATCTTCTTTACCAGGTCGAAGCCCGATACCTTTTCAGGGAGAGCCCGTCCCAGTATTTTTGACGCCAGTACGACGCCAGCGCCGTCTGCCGTAAGCATATCGGCTCCGGTCAGCATCGAGGCAAGCTCAGGGTCCCTGTGTGCAGCCATCATGATTTCCGCGTTCGGAGTAAAGACAGTGTGGGCGCCGCCGTCCCTGATGAACGTTCCTACCTTCTCTACGGCCTCTGCCATTGTGATGCTATCTACCGGTATATCGAGTATTTTGACTGTTTTTCTCATGGATTTTCCTTTCTATTTATGCCGGTTGGTTTTATAGAGAACTTCCAAGCCTAAGAGACTGTAAATTCAGCCTTGGTGCTAACAAAATCGTAGGTGCATCGAGCACCTTCGATTTTTGAACAAGACTGCGCTATGTTCCATTAAATCAAACGTGACTCGCCCAGAGACCTCGGACGCTCGAACAGGACGTGATTTTGCCCTGTATCTGCTCGGATTGACAGTCTCTATAGGCTTTACGCAACGTTCCCTCTATAAAATCAACCGGCATTATATTAGTTACTTCCCCGTGACACTATCGAACAATTCCGTCCTGCTGTGGGATGTACCCTTGAACGGGATTTCCGGAAGCTTTTCGGGCGGAGCGGCAAGATCGATCCCATCGGTCCTGTAGGAATATCCTATGCCCGCGGCATCGAGTATTGTCGGCGCTATATCGAGGAATGTCGCTGAATTCCTGTTCTCGTTGTACGCTTTACCGTCCGGCGTCTGCATTATAAACGGCACGAATTCGTAATAATCGCCCTCCGAAGTATATGACGCCTGCTTGTAATCAGCGGATTCAATGCCAGGCGTGTGATCGCCCCAGATGAGGATATACGTGTCCGGGTATTCCTTGGTGAGTTTGCCGGTAAAATCCCGTATAGACTGATCTACGTAGGACATAGCCGTATAATAATTCCGGACGGTCTTGTCGCCGATGTCGCCGTACCTGTCATTCTTGTAGTAGCCCGCCGTATTTTCGAACGGCATGTGGCTGCTCATGGTTATTATATATTCGAAGAACGGCTTTTTCAGCCCCGCCGTATCTTTCAGCACATAATCGTATACTTCGTGATCGGGCGCGCCCCATCCGCTCTCCTTCAATTTCATTTTATCAATATCGAAAAAGTTGTCAAAACCCATTTTTCGGAATGCCACATTCCTGTTATAATAATTGCCTATATTGCCGTGGTAGGCCGCAGTCTCGTAACCGCCCGCAGTGAGCTGTTTGATAAAGGAATTCGGATAATCGTATTTCGGTATCTTGATGGAAGGATAGTTTCCCAACGGCTCGATACTGTTAAGTATCGAAAATTCGGCGTCGGAAGTCCCTCCGGATTTGTGATATGAAAGCATGAAGGGGTAATAAACGCCCTTTTGAGTGAGGCTGTGCAGATAAGGCATTACATATTCGCCCTTGTATTGCTGATTTACTATACCTGCGTCCATCGATTCAACCTGGATAGCGACGATATTCGGTTGTTTTTCCGCGGCGGCGGCAGTCACGGTTTTGCCGTACTGGAACTGGTTCACCATGTTTGCTCCGCCGTAATTCACGGTTATATCCACGATATTGTTCACAAATGTACCATAGCGTTCGATTATCTTCTCTTCAGTGGAATAAAAGTCTTTACCAAGCTGCAGTACGGAAAGGCCGTTTGCATAATTCCAGCCCTCCAGCAGTACAAGCACGATCAGTGAGGCTATTGCAGCTGTCTTTCCAGGCTTTCTGAGATTGCTGCGGTATAAACCCGACCTGTTTTTGAACAGGAGCAGCCAGATAAAGAACGGCAGATCTATCACAAGTATGCCCATCTTGTAATTGACCGGAATGGTAAAATGCCTTATAGGCCCCACACCTTCTGTGAACAGTGCGAATGCCTGGAATAGGTGCAGATAGTTTCCGAAATATGCGTAATAGCTCATATACGAAAAAATATACACAGCTTGCGCAACATACAAAAGGACAATCAGCAGCCTTGACCTGATCCTGACAACCTGGGGAACAAGTATTATACTGATCAGTACGGTAAATGAAAACTTGTAGATGAAAGCTGCCGGAGTCCAGACAGGAAGGATCATAAAATCAAACAGCGTTAGCTTGAGAGCATTCAGAATAATAAGTATACATATTACTACACTGAGTTTACGTTTCCCCTGTTCTGTGTCTGCAAGCGCCTTTGGATCTGTATATGAAATAAATCTGTTCATAGGTATATTTCCCGTTCATCGTGCATTCTGCCCGGAGTCAGACGGCAGGTACCCTGCCCTGGTGGTCCTCTATGTTTTCTACCATCACCATTATGCGAGGCCTGTTGTATCTTTGTATGATAATATACGGCAAATTCAGAATAATAGCAAGAATTACTATCATCGCCGCCGGTTCGAATTCGCTCCAGATGAAGAAGGAAAAAGTCGAGAAAATGATACTCCAATGGGTTACCTCGGACTTGCAGGATTCGAATATGTATTTCTGAAGGTACTCCTTTGTATATTCCTTGATCCTTTTCTTCGGGAAGACGCTTTTTACAATGTCGCCAAGTTCGGGCAGCAGCTTTTTCCAAAGCTTCACCCTGAAGACGCGCTGATAGAATTCGCCCCTCTTTTCCCACTCGCGCTGCCTTAACAGCCAGCTGCTGCTGGAATATAAACGGTCGGGCATCCTGTTGGACAGGTATGTTATAATCACTGAAAAAATAAAAAATGTCAAAAGATTCAACAGGAATCCCTTTTGTATTAAAAGCTTGATTATTTTCATATGTCCTCCATTTGTCCATTCAGAGCGGATAAAAACAGCTCCGCCGTTCGCCTGGATGCTTCCGGCTGTCTGAACGCCAGCTGGCTTGCCGCAATTTCATCAAGCTTTCTGCCGCCGTCTGCAAGCAATTCTTTTACAGTATCGTTCAGCTTCCGTATATCGGTGCAGACCACGCCCAATTTGTTTTCTGCCGCAAAATCCGGATTCTTCTCTTCCTGGCCGGTCAATGCCCCTGTCACTATAAAAGGCCGGCACAGGTTTACAGCTTCCATCATAACGTTCGGACTGGCGCGCAGCAGCAAAATATCCGACTCGAGCATGTATTTTTCAACGTTTTCAACGAATCCGCAGACTTCAAGCCTGCCCTTGTATGCTTCAAGGCGTTTTTCAGCTTCAGCCCTGAAATCTTCACTGTTTCCGGCAAGTATAACGACCCTGCAGTCATAATGCGTGAGCAGGATCCTTGCCATTTCCACAGCCTGGCGTCTGCCCTGGCTGCCGTTCATTATCAGAAATTGAAGTCTGCTTTTTTGTTTCACATGTTCATAATATGAGCTTGCCCTGTAAGGCTCAATTTGATTGAACCTTTTTCTTACAGGAAAGCCAAAAACCTTTATTTTGCAGTCCGGCACACCGTATTTCAGCATCGTCAGCCTTGCATTTTCCGTTGGGCAGATTGTATAATGCGAACGCTTGTCCGCCCATATCCGTGATACGTTGTCCAGATCGGCGATCAACGATATCACCGGGATATTCCAACCCCTTGCTTCCAGTATATCTTCAACGGAACCTACAAAACTGGGGTGTACTGATACTATCAGATCGGGTTGTTTCAGCTCAATAGCACGGCAAAAGCCCTTTTTTATGCTCCGCGCCATAAATACCCTTGAAACGGAAGGGAAGATGTTGCCCAATCCGTAATATACCTTCCAGAAGGCAGGAGCGCGTGTCGCTACCTTGTCGTACATCCTGCTGAACCATACCGATATTGGTCCTCCAAGCGTGAAACCGTCGATTTCGTCGACACTCATACCGGGATCCAGCTCCGAAAGCTGCTCCTCAAGCGCTGCAGTAATACTTTTATGACCATGGCCTGTATAAAATGATGAAACGAATAGTAGCCTGCTCATTCAAAACCGTCCGTCTTTATTTTTCGGATGAATCACCCTTAACAATTGGCGTAAATAATATTACAATATAATGATGATAGTATAAACGCGATTTTTTGTCAAAGGATGCATTAACCCGGCGAATAGGGAAGAATAAAAGTACCGGGTCATTTTCAGACTAAGGCGGTGTAGGCCATGATGCGGAAGGAAAAATTCGTTCGGGGTCTGAAGGATTATTTGTGGATAATCGTAGGTTCGTTGATAACTGCGGCTGCCATCAATGTTTTTCTGGTTCCTTACAAGCTTGCTCCGGGAGGGGTTACCGGGATAGCCACAGTAATTTATTATCTGAGCGGAGAAAGGTTTCAGGTTGGTACCGTAATGCTGATACTGAACGTACCTCTGTTTATTTTCGGCATGAAGTTCATCGGGCGCAGATTTACTGTACGCACACTTTTCAGTACCATACTGCTGTCCGTCATTGTTGACGTTGCGGAACCGCTTACGAAGATCATCATTAAAGAACTCGAACTGGAGAGGCTCACGGCGAGCCCGGACTATCTGCTTTTTACAATTTTCGGGGGATTCTTTATGGGACTCGGACTCGGCTTTGTGTTCAAATCGGGAGCTACGACGGGAGGAACAGATCTTGCGGCAAGGATAGTCCATCACTTCAACCCGGCGTTATCAATGGGCAAAATACTGCTGTTTATAGACTCAGCCGTCATCATCTTTGCAGCGGTCGCTTTCAACAGTTTTTTGATTGCCCTGTATTCGGTACTGGCGCTTTACATATCTTCAAAGATCATTGACGTCATATTGGAGGGCGTAAATTTTGCAAAATCGATCTTTATCGTTTCCGACTTTGCCGACCAGATAGCCCAGGCGGTTATGAGCGAGCTCGATAGGGGGGTCACCGCTCTGAAAGGGCTGGGTATGTATACGGGAAATGAAAAAAAGGTGCTGTATTGCGTGATACAGCGTGGGCAGCTGGCTCAGCTGAAGGATATTGTCAAAAGGATCGACCCGTCGGCATTTATTATACTGAGCGACGCCACGGAGGTTCTTGGAGAAGGCTTCAAGACGTACGAGTAGGCAGGCGGCGGGAACTGGAACGATATTATTTTTCTTCTTTCTCTGGTAAATCATTAAATAATACTTTCATATAATCCCGCCCACCATACAAGATCCTAATCACGTATATCACTTCATCTTCATACCTGTAAAATATCAGGTAATTGTCACAAACAAGGAATCGATAATCTGTTTGAACGTCAATAACCGCAGATAAAGAAGTGCCAATTCCGGGGTATTCCAATAGCCCGCGAATTCTTTTCGTTATCTTTGTGATTAAATCAGTAGCTGCTTGTGGACTAAAAAGCTCCTGAGAGATATAGTTTTTAATTTCCACCAAATCAGTAGCGGCCTCAGGTGAAATTCGTATTTTATGCATTCTAAATCTCCAGTTCAGCTTCCACTTCTTCTATAGTCATCCATCCCTTTTCTTTTCCAGCCTTCTCTCCTTGAGCAAGCTTAGACATTAGCTTTAGTGAAGCCTTAAGTTTTTCATATTCATTTATATCAACAATAGCAAATTTCCCTCTGCCATTTTTAGTCAGAAACACTGGTTCACCTATGGAAATATCCCGCAGAACTTCATTATAATTTCTCAAATCAGATATTGGTTTAATATTCGGCATTAAAACTCAACTCCTTTCAGTGCTGTTATTATTATACCCTTATTATTCGTAAAAAACAACAGCAGTAATAAACATCAATCAAATAGGCATATCATGTCTATATCAACGAATAATAAATGGGATAATGAAAAGTTTCTGTTGACTTGGACAACCCCATAGTGCTAATCTATTGGCATAAACTGAATATGATCTTCAGGGCAGGGTGCAAATCCCTACCGGCGGTAATGCGGCGAAAGTCGTCAGCCCGCGAGCGAAAGCTGACCTGGTGAGATCCCGGGGCCGACAGTAAAGTCTGGATGAAAGAAGATGATGAAATGGTGTTTTACGTTCCCTGGGATCATTCTCAGGGAATTTTATTTTTGCTCAGAAAACCGTTAAAGACGGCTGAGGCAACTATTCAGGAGGTTATGAAGAGTGAAAACAAATGTTAAAAAAATCGCAACCATGGGAGTTTTGACGGCGCTGTCGATCGTACTGATGTATGTGATACGTTTTCCGATTATACCGGCGGCTCCTTACCTAAAGTATGAGCCGGCTGATATCCCCATGCTTATAGGCGCGTTCCTGTTCGGACCTCTGGCGGGGTTTGCCGTCACGACAGTCGAAGCGGCAATCCAGACGCTACTTTTCGCTGAAGGCGGCTGGGTCGGTCTGGTCATGCATATTATTGCGACGGGTACCTTTGTCATTATTGCAGGATTGATTTACAAAAAAATGCATGACCGCAGGGGAGCGATCATAGGCCTGTTCTGCGGCACGATCGCCATGACTTTGATCATGATCCCGCTTAACCTGATAATACAGCCTAATTTCTACGGAGTGCCGCTCGAAACGGTAAAAAGCCTGCTGATCCCTGCGATCATACCGTTCAACCTCATTAAAGCCGGCTTGAATTCCGTAGTTACTTTCATTGTGTACAAATCCATCAGCAAGGTCGTCAATAAAATATAACGAGGCGAAATTTTCTTGTGAGCCAATACGTTATAAATACTACTTTGTAGGAAATATGCGACATTATATTGACAATATTCTAGAACTGTACTAGAATTGAATAAAAATGTAATTTATTACCTACAATGCTCATGTGGATGCTACTGGTGCTAGGTTGTTTGGAGGAAAATACAATGGAAGTGAACAGGCAGAAGGTACACGATTTGATGAATGCCAACTGCGCAGGGAATTACAACAGGTTTGCAAGAGAACTCGGAGTCGATCCGTCACATCTGTACAGATACCTTAATACAGGCGTCGGCGGCGGTAAAAAGATCCTGATGTCCGTAATGAAATACTGCAAGGTCAATGGTCTAAATTTCGACGAATATATAAGCATGTAAGGACAATCGGAAAATGAAGTGTCCGTAGGGATATCAAACAGGTGACACCATCTGATTGCAGCTGGAAATACGGCTGGATATGACACTTTCATGAACCGCTTCTTATCGCAGGAATGACGGAGGGAGCTGTCAAAGGCTGAACATATTTACTTCACCTGAAACAGAAATACCTTGATAAGAGGTTTGTCAAGGTATTTCCGTTTTGATGCTGCAAAATATTCATTCAGGCAGCTGACGAATAGTGGGAGTTATTATTGCAGAATATACTCATTTTTTCGGGTCGATACAGCCAATACCAGGAATAATAATTATGATCACTATAATGATCACTATTATCCATATCCAGCTGAAGCCGAAACCCCATCTGTTCTGATCATCCATCCGATAACACTCCCTTCATACAAGATCAGGTAGATTCTTTCATACTTTCAGTACATTATCAGTGGCTATGCTTGTAATGTATAGATTTCGTCCATGAACCGTCACGCCTGTAACATATTATGTAAATATATACTTGAATGTACCATTTCCAACTATATTCCAGACAGAAAATTAGTGGATGAGTATAGCGAAAGCTAGCGAAACAGGTATTTGACGGCTTTGCTCTATTATGGTAGATTAGAGACTATATAATTTACCGCCCGGTTTACTATTTTAATAACGGATGTGATGTCAAGCCCATGTTCATGTACATTTTTTCGATAGTTATGATAGTTGCGTCGAACATACTCTATAACATATGCCAGAAACAAACGCCGCAGAATGCCAACCCATTTTCAGCTCTGCTCGTGACATATCTGACCGCGGCATTTCTGACTTTAATAGCGATGCAGTTCTACAAGACCGATAAAGGCTTTTTTCAGTCTTTTAAGGATCTCAACTGGACCAGTATAGCTCTCGGCGTTTCGATCATCGGCCTGGAGTTCGGATATCTCATGGCCTACAGGGCGGGGTGGAACATAAGCGTCGGTTCGTTGGTAGCGAATATCATACTTGCCGTGATGCTGATACCGGTAGGGATATTGTTTTATAAGGAAGGCTTCGGACTCAGTAAAATACTTGGTTCTGTACTTTGCATAGCCGGGCTCGTACTGATTAATAGGAAGTAGGAGTCGGACGATACCTGGGTATGCTTAGCGCAGGCTGCGTTCCGCAGAGAGGGAGAAATCGTATGGATGAGATAAAAGAAAGGCTCAAGGAATCGATACTGCATTCTGTCATCATTGTCGTCGCTGCACTGGTCATTCTGGCGAGCCGCTTATGTCCAAGCTTATAGTTTACGGCGCTTCATTTAAAAATAGAGCTCCGGTCCCGACAAAGGGGCTTGGTGATTTTGCGTATTATGCGATCCTGCTCTCCAGTCTGTTCAAGCTTTCCCAAAACGAAACAATATTGCTTTGGGGCTGTGCCGCGGTTTTTCTGGGCTTCGCTGTCAATTGGACGATTGTCTGCTTTATTTACAAAAAGCCCTGGAATAAAGGTTTCCCGGCGACTATAATACCATTTGCGTTCCTGCTGCCTTTGATTATAATGTACATATAGTAATTCTCAACCAAACTTGTGAGTAGCGGGGCTTGGTTAATCACTGTGATTGGAGCAGTGTATGAAAAAAACTAATATGCGAGATAGCGGTTTAGCGCCGAAAAAGCGCAGTAAATTCAGACTACTGGCAGGTAGAGCTTATTATACGTTATCCCGTTATGCTTTATGGTGTAGCAGAAGGTTCAAATTTGCTCATATTCGAAGTTCGCAATATTTCGACCATGTATACTTTTCTCATGAAACTCCTTTGTTAAGGAAATTGAAAGATGTAGAAATGCAATTCCAGTATAATAAGGTTATCAATCTAAAGCTGGCTGTTAACAGACTTGATGGAGTTTTGATCGAGCCCAGTGAAGTTTTCAGTTACTGGAGACTTATAGGTAAGCCTTCCGCTCAAAAGGGTTATGTTAATGGTATGGTTTTGCATAACGGCACCTACAGGATGGGAACGGGAGGAGGCCTTTGCCAGCTCTCTAATTTGATTTACTGGATGACACTTCACACGCCGTTGACAGTTATTGAACGGTATCGCCATTCCTACGACATTTTTCCCGATTCCAGCCGTACGCAGCCGTTCGGGAGTGGAGCTACCTGTGTTTACCCCTACAGGGATCTTATGATAAGAAACGATACCGATGCTGTTTTTCAACTACGAGCCAATGTCGGGGAGCGATGTCTTGAAGGGAAATGGCTGTCCGATAATCCGCCGGAATACAGATACGAGATTATTGAAAAGAACCATCAGATACGAGGTGAGTACTGGGGCGGGTTCAGCAGGCACAATGAGATTTACCGCAGAAAATATACAGTCGTTGGAGAATTTCTGGATGAAGAATATATTACTGAAAATCATGCAGTTATGATGTATTCTCCCTTTTTGCCCGGAACCGGTGAATCAGACGATAATGCAAAATGAATTCAGGTTACCGGCCGGCTTGTTTTTTGCGATTACCTTCCCATTCCTCCAGCAAGATGCCGTACCGCAGCTCGTCATCCCATTGCCCGTTTTTGTATCTTTCTTTTCTTAGTTGCGCCTCTTTTATCATGCCGATTTTTTTCATTACGTTTTCCGATCGGGGATTGTTGACATTACAGCTTGCGGCTACCTTATGTATGCAGAGGTTTTTAAAACAAATATCGGTAAGGCTTTTGGCGATTTCTGTAGCATACCCTTTACCCCAATAGTCAGGCAGCAGGAAATAGCCTATTTCGCCAAATTTTATTCTTGAAAAATGGTAATTGACGAGTATACATGCATATCCGATAAAATCGCTGTTCGAAGATAAAAAAACGGCAAACTCATAAGAGTCTCTTTTGCCTGTATTACCGGCATTTTCGATTATTTGACTGAAGTTCGATTTCATCTCGTCTACGTCAGCTGTTTTATCCATGTAAGCATATCTCATGACGAGATCGTTTGAAAAAACAGAAGCATATCTATCATAATCGCTTGGCTCAAATTCTCTGAAATATAGGTGTTCACTGTTAAACTCCATGCTTTCCTCCGATAAAATCGACTAAATCATTTGTTAGATTAGCCTCTGCCTAATCTTTTATATAAATATTGACACTTAAATCAGGATTAAGGTTCCAATCTGTATTCCTTCACCATCAGGGCGCGGGCATAGCCCCTGTCCTTCGTCACGGAATCTATATAGAAGCCCCTGCCGTAATAAAAACGGACAAGCCCAAAATATTTCGAGGCGGTGTGGAGATATACGCTTTTAACTCCTTTGGATATGAGCAGCTTGTCGACAAGGTTCATCAGGGACTTGCCGATACCGATGTTGTGATAGCTCAGCCTTACGCCGAACCTGCTGAGGTAGGCGGTGCTGTCGGGGCGGATCTGCACCCTGACGCTGCCTATGGCGATGTCGTCTATGAGAGCTATAAATACTTCTTTCGTCTTTATATCGTCTACGATGTCTTCGAGGGATTCCTGCAGCGCGTCCATCGAAACGGTCAGGCCGGCGTCCTCGGCATATTTGCTGAAGGCTTCCTGCATAATGTCACGGATCGCAGGTGCATCCTCCGGTTCAGCTTTACGTATAATAAAAGAATATTTCAAGTACTTTCACCTTTACTTCGTCTTATATTATGAATTTTACGTGGAACAAAAGAACCGTCCCTGCGTTTCTTCGGGAATTCAAGCGGAATAAATGAACCGTCCCTGCGTCCCTGCGTCCCTGCGTTTCACCCCATGAGGGTTGCCATAATGGCTTTTTGAACGTGCAGGCGGTTCTCGGCCTCGTCAAACACCTTCGAATGAGGGCCGTCTATGACTCCCTCAGTGACTTCCAGGCCCCTGTAGGCGGGCAGGCAGTGGAGGAACATCGCGTCCTTCTTCGCCATCGAAAACAGGCTTTCATTGACCTGGTAAGGCATGAATATCCTGATACGCATTTCCTTTTCTGCTTCCTGGCCCATGCTTACCCAGGTATCTGTGTAGATGACGTCCGCGTCCTTTGCGGCTTCTTCAGGGTCATCGGTGATCACTACCTTGCTGCCGGATATTTTAGCGGCGGCTTTGGCCTGTTCGATTATCACTTCATCGCATTTATAGTTTTCGGGAGTTGCTACCGTAATATTCATTCCGGTTTTGGCGCAGCCGTGGAGCAGGGAATTCGCAACGTTATTGCCGTCGCCTACGTAGGCCAGCTTAAGGCCTTCAAGCTTGCCTTTCTCTTCATAGACCGTGAACAGGTCCGCAAGTATCTGGCATGGGTGCATAAGGTCGGTCAGGCCGTTGATTACCGGTATTGAACCGTATCTTGCAAGATCCAGTACGTCGCTGTGCTTGAAGGTCCTTATCATGATACCGTTGATATAATGCGAGAGCACCTTTGCGGTGTCGTGTATCGTTTCGCCGCGGCCCAACTGGATGTCGCTCGAGCTCAGAAACATGGGATAGCCGCCGAGCTGGTACATTCCCACCTCGAAGGATACCCTCGTCCTTGTGGAGGACTTTGAAAATATCATGCCAAGCGTTTTACCCTTGAGCAGATGGTGTTCGACTCCCGTCCTCAGTTCTCTTTTAAGCCTTCCGGCCAGCGTGAACAGGCCTTCTATTTCATTGATGGTAAGATCATTCAGATCGATGAGGTGTTTCATTGCAGGTACTCCTTTTTTATTAATTGTCGGGATTTAATTGCGCCGGCCGTATGACGCAAATTCTCCGGTTCGGTCTGGGTGCCGTGCTTATTTTGCCTGCACCGAATATTCGTCCAGCGCGTATATTTTTGTTTCCTTTTTGCCCGCCATATGTTCAAGTATGTCAAGAACCGCGTTGGTCGTATCTGACGCCGTTATGCAGGGGGTATTATATTCCATTGCCGTTCTTCTGATGGAAAAGCCCAGCCTGCCCGGGATACCTTCCTTAGCGGGCGTGCTGATAACAAGGGAAACATTGTCGCTTTTTACATACTCCAGTATATTATCGGTCGAAACGATTTCGGCCTTCATGCCTTCTTCCTGCAGCCAAAAGAAAGTGTCCTCGTCGGCCATCAGCCTGAAACCAAGGCGGCTGAACCTGGATGCCATCCGTATGCAGTCTTCGCGGTCTCTTTCGCCGGTAACGAAGAGAACGCTTCCGCCTGTAGGTATCGAAATGCCGCTTGCTATAAGGGCCTTGTACAGCGCATTGTGATAATCCCTGCCGACGCCCATGACTTCTCCCGTCGATTTCATTTCCGGCCCAAGGAACGTATCCACCGTGGTCAGCTTGGCAAATGAGAAGACCGGAGCCTTTACTGCCGTAAATTCGGATTCCTTTGCAAGTCCGGGCTTATAGCCGAGCCCCCGCAGCGTTTCACCCATTATGAGCTTTGTAGCAACGTTGACCATGGGGATGCCGGTTATCTTGCTCATTATCGGGATCGTACGGCTGGCCCTGGGATTTACCTCGATCACATAGACCTTGTCGGCCTTGTCTATGACGAACTGTATATTGAACAAACCGACTGTCTTGAGCGCTTTTGCAAGCTTCATCGTATAATCGGTTATCGTGTCCTTTATTTTCTGCGATAACTTGTGAGGCGGGTAGACCGCGATACTGTCACCGGAATGTATACCGGCTCTTTCAATGTGTTCGAAAATGCCGGGTATCAGTACTTCCTCGCCGTCGCAGATGCCATCGACCTCAGCTTCCCTCCCGTTGATATACTTGTCGATCAGCACGGGATGCTTGGCTGACAGATCGACAGCCATTTTCATATATTCTTCGAGCGATTTGTCGTTATATACAATCTCCATCGCCCTGCCGCCCAACACATAGGATGGGCGGACGAGTACGGGATACCCGATGCGGTTGGCTATCGCCCTGGCCTGTTTTACTGAAAACGCCGTGCTGCCCTCGGGAATTGGGATGTTCAGTTCGTCGAGGAGCTTCAGGAATTTGTCCCTGTCCTCGGCGATATCGATGCTTTTGACGGAAGTCCCAAGTATCCTGACACCCTCCTTGTCAAGCGGTTCAGCCAGGTTTATCGCAGTCTGGCCACCAAACTGGACTATGACGCCCATGGGTTTCTCCTTGAGGATGATATCGAGCACACACTCCTTTGTAAGCGGCTCGAAATAGAGCTTGTCGGAGGTATCGAAGTCTGTGCTGACGGTTTCCGGGTTGTTGTTTATAATTATGGATTCGATTCCCAGTTCTTTCAGCGTTCTTACGGAGTGTACGCTGCAATAGTCGAATTCTATGCCCTGGCCTATACGGATCGGGCCGGAGCCTATGACAAGGACTTTCTTCCTGTTTGAAACGACTACTTCATCGCGTTCTTCGTAAGTAGAGTAGTAATAGGGCGTCGCAGCCTCGAATTCGCCGGCGCAGGTATCCACGATCTTGTACACGGGCTTGATCGGGTATTTCTGCCTCAGCTCAAGCACCGTGTCGAGCGGCACGCTGACCAGATTTGCGATGTACGAATCGCCGAAGCCGATTTTCTTCGCCCTGATATACAGGTCGTAATCGAGCCAGGCAATGCCGGCGTTTTTTATCTCCTCGGCCAGCAGCACTATATTCTGGAGCTTGTGTATGAAGAAGCTGTCGACCTTCGTTATATTTACGATCTCCTCGACGGTTATGCCCTTCTGCAGCGCCTTAAAAATAGCGAAGATCCGTTCGTCCCGGGGAGTTTTGAGGACCTCGCGCAGTTCGTCGGGCGTCTTGCTGTCGAACAATTTCAGCCCGAGCTGGTAATTCAGTTTAATATCGAGCGAATCCACCGCCTTGAGCAGCGATTCTTCAAAGGTCCTGCCTATGGCCATGACTTCGCCGGTAGCCTTCATCTGAGTGCCGAGCGAACGGTCCGCCGTTGTGAACTTGTCGAAGGGCCAGCGAGGCACCTTGGTAACTATATAGTCGAGCGAGGGCTCGAAGCAGGCGTATGTATTCTGTGTAACTGAATTCTTTATCTCGTCGAGGTTCAGGCCGACGGCGATCTTTGCAGCCACGCGCGCTATCGGGTAACCTGTCGCCTTTGACGCGAGAGCGCTTGAACGGCTGACCCTGGGGTTTACTTCGATAACTACATATTCGTAGCAGTCAGGATTGAGGGCGAATTGTATGTTACAGCCGCCTTTTATTTCGAGCGCGCGTATGATCTTGATCGAAGCGGAACGGAGCATCTGGTACTCAACATCGGAAAGCGTCTGGCTCGGCGCTACGACTATACTGTCGCCGGTATGGACTCCGACCGGGTCGAAGTTTTCCATATTGCATATGATGATGCAATTGTCAGAGCCGTCGCGCATGACCTCGTATTCTATTTCCTTCCAGCCCGCAACGCTCTGTTCGAGCAGGACCTGGTTTATCATGCTGAGCTTGAGTCCTTTTCCGCAGATGTAGCGGAATTCCTCCATATTTTCGGCAATACCGCCGCCTGTGCCGCCTAAAGTATATGCAGGGCGGATGATGATGGGGAAGCCCACCTTTTCAACGAAGGCTACGGCAGCGTCAAGATCGTTTACGATCGCGCTGTGCGGTACCTTTTCATTTATTTCCTGCATCGTCTCCTTGAAAAGCTCTCTGTCCTCGGCCTTTTTTATGGATTGCAGGGAGGTCCCCAGCAATTCGATGCCAAGTCGTTCGAGGATGCCGTCGTTGGCCAGCTGTACGGCCATGTTGAGGCCGGTCTGCCCGCCGAGTGACGCGAGGATACCGTCGGGCCTTTCTTTCTCGATGATCTTCTTTACAAATTCCGGTGTTAAGGGTTCAATATATATTTTGTCGGCTGTTTCACCGTCGGTCATGATCGTGGCGGGATTGCTGTTGACAAGCACGACTTCGATGCCTTCCTCTTTCAGGGACTTGCATGCCTGAGTTCCGGAATAGTCGAATTCTGCCGCCTGACCGATTATTATCGGACCTGAGCCGATAACGAGCACTTTTTTTATATCTGATCTTTTAGGCATACTTACCTCCGATTATTGCTGTGCCTGCTGCATCATTTTTATGAATTCATCGAACAAATAAGCCGAATCCTGCGGCCCCGGCGCTGCCTCGGGATGGTACTGCACGCTTAGTACCGGCAGGGTCCTGTGACGGAAGCCCTCGACCGTATTGTCGTTAACATTTATGTGGGTGATCTCTATTTCATTGCTGAAATCATTTTCCAAAGCATAATTGTGGTTTTGTGACGTAATGTAGCACCTCCCGGTTATGAAATCCTTGACCGGGTGGTTTCCGCCGTGGTGCCCGAATTTCAGCTTGTAGGTGTTGCCTCCGAGCGACAGGCCGAGCAGCTGATGTCCCAGGCAGATCCCGAAAAGCGGTATTTTGCCCATAAGCTGCTGCAGTACTGCTTTTGCTTCAGGCAGATCCTTCGGGTCCCCGGGTCCGTTCGAAACTAGTACGCCGTCCGGCTTAACGGACAGTATCTCTTTCGCCGACGATGAAGCGGGGAGGACGTAAATGTCGCATCCGCGCTTCTGAAGCGACCGTATGATGTTGCGTTTGACCCCGAAATCCAGAAGGGCGACTCTGCTGCTGCCGCCGGGCATATGGTACGGTTCATGGGTCGTCACTTCCATTACGAGGCTACGCTTTTCCTCCATCTTTGCCTTCAGCTTCTCAAGCAGTATGTCTACATTCCCGCATTCCGTGGAGATTATGCCGAACATGCTGCCATGGCTCCTGATATGCTGGGTGAGAGCCCTGGTATCGATCCCCTTCAGGCCGATTATGTTATTTTTCCTGAAATATTCGTCAGGGGCGGTCGTATTGCGCCAATTATTGGGCTCGACGCACAATTCCTTTACTATGAAGCCCTGCACGTGTGTCTTGCAGGATTCGTTATCCTCGCCGTTGAAGCCGTAATTGCCGATCAGCGGATAGGTCATGGTAACGATCTGTCCATTATAGGACGGGTCGGTGGTTATCTCCTGATAACCCGTCATACATGTATTGAAAACAACTTCTCCGGCAGTCTCGCCTTTTTGCCCGAACCCTTCGCCGGGGAAGTATGTTCCGTCTTCAAGAACCAGAACTGATTTCATTTTAACCTCCATGTCCCCAATGTGCCGAGTGAATCGTCACATTAACGTATTTCTCAAATCCTATTTGCGAAATACTACGTTAATGTAATATAACGCACCTTGTGCGTTATATATTGCACACGAAAAGCCTTGAAATACTTGAATTGCTTTTCTATGGGGTTAAATTGATTTTATTCGCCGTGCCAGTATCTCTTCGCATAGTACCTACTGCTCCAGAGATGGTACATGGCTATAGCTTTCAAGAACAAGTCTTTTAAGCTAATTGCCCCTTACCTATGTTTTATACGTGTATACTGTTAGATGACTGAAAGCACCGAATCGAATGCCTCCGTGAATGCATCTATATCCTTCTTTTCTATTATGAGCGGCGGCAGCAGGCGAACTATGTTCGCGCCGATGCTGCCGACAAGGAAACCCTTTTCGAACAATCTGTTCTTGACTTCCGCCGCCTTGCCCTCCCTGAGCTGGACTCCTATCATCAACCCGATGCCGCGCACTTCTGTAATGATATTCTGTTTCTCCGCAAGCTTTTCGAGCTCTTTCCTGAAGTATTCACCCATTTCCGCGGCGTGCTCGGGAATATCTTCCTCAAGGACTGTCTTCATAACTGCGAGTCCTGCTGTGCACGCGAGCGGATTTCCGCCGAAGGTCGAACCATGATCGCCCGGTTCGAATGCCGAAGCGACCTGTTCCCTGGCGCACAGGGCCCCGATCGGGATACCGCCGGCCAATGCCTTTGCCAGTGTGAAGATATCCGGTTCGACTCCGAAATGCTGATACGCGAAAAGTTTTCCTGTCCTGCCGACACCGGTCTGGATCTCATCGAATATGAGCAGCAGGCCTTTCTCGTCACAGAGCTTTCTGACCGCCCTGACATACTCGATAACGGCCGGGTAGACCCCGCTCTCACCCTGCACCGGTTCCATCATTACGGCGCATGTGTTTTCGTCTATGGCAGCCTTGAGTGCGTCGAGATCATTTAGCGCAACGTGCTTGAATCCCGGAATCAGCGGCGCATATGGCTTCTGGTATTTTTCCTGTCCGGTGGCGGCCACGGTCGTAAGAGTTCTGCCGTGGAAGGACTTCTTCAGAGTTATTATGCCGTATTTTTCTGCGAGACCCTTCTTTTTGTAATAAATCCTGGCCAATTTGATAGCGCCTTCGTTTGCTTCGGCTCCGCTGTTTGCGAAGAAGACCCTGTCACAGCAGGAGTTTTCCGCAAGTACTTTTGCCAGCTTTGCCTGGTTTTCTATATAATACAGGCTCGAGCAATGTATAAGCTTTTCCGCCTGTGACCTTACCGCTTCAACGAGGGCAGGGTGACTGTACCCGAGCGCGTTTACCGCGATTCCTGCCAGCATGTCGGTATACTCACGCCCTTCGCTGTCATAGAGCTTCATACCCTTTCCGTATTCAAAACACACGGGCGTCCTCGCTCCGAAAGTATTCATGTAGTATTTCGAATCCATGTCCCTTACTTCCTGCAGTTTCATGTCTCAAACTCCTTTACGGCGTATAAAATATACTATTCATAATTATACAATCATATGCATAAAAATGCAATAGTTCAAACTATTAAAAATCAGAGGCACATCGGGGCCTTTGATTTTCCATGCTTCAATTATAACTTATTTTCCTGACACTTGCGTGTCTTCTTATATGAGGCAGACATAATACAGAAGCAATGGGTAGGCCGGAAGGTATTCACTATTTTGTTGACTAATTAGATATCTAATGATATCCTACAGATAAAACAGCACTCGCTAAAGTAGGGTGTAAGCATAGGAGTGAAGGCAATGACGATGAAAAAGCAGGGACTGAATCCCTATCTTCCATCATGGGAATATATTCCGGATGGCGAACCGTACGTTTTTAACAACAGGGCCTATGTTTATGGTTCTCATGACCGCTTTAACGGACATGTTTACTGCTTGAACGATTATGTATGCTGGTCGGCGCCTGTTGACAATCTGGCAGACTGGCGGTATGAAGGCGTAATTTATAAAAAGGTGGATGATCCGTTGAATCCTGACGGCAGCATGTGCCTTTATGCGCCGGATGTTACGGTCGGACCTGATGGACGGTATTATTTATACTATGTTCTTGACCATACCGATGTTGTATCGGTAGCCGTTTGCGATACTCCGGCCGGAAAGTATGAATTTTACGGTTATGTACATTATTCTGACGGAACGCGCCTGAGTGAACGGGAAGGCGACCAGCCCCAGTTTGACCCGGGAGTCCTGACAGAGGGAGACAGGACATATCTGTATACCGGCTTTTGCGGGTTTGGTGACAAATCAAGGAAGGGCGCCATGGCAACGGTGCTCGGACCGGATATGCTCACGATTATTGAGGATCCGGTATTCGTAGTACCGAGTCAAAGCTACAGCAAGGGCAGCAGTTTTGAAGGAAATGAGTTTTTTGAGGCCCCTTCCATCAGAAAAAGAGGGGACACTTACTATTTTATCTATTCCTCGGTTGCTATGCACGAACTGTGCTATGCTACGAGCAAATACCCGACAAAGGATTTTGTTTACGGGGGAGTTATTGTCAGTAACAGCGATCTTCACATCGATACCTACAAGCCTGCAAACAAACCTATGTTTTATGGCGGCAACAACCACGGCAGTATTATTGAGATAAAGGATAAATGGTACATTTTTTATCATAGGCATACCAACGGAACGAATTTCAGCAGGCAGGGCTGTATTGAGCAGATTGAATTCCGGGGCGACGGTACGATTCCCCAGGTGGAAATGACGTCCTGCGGCCCCAACGGAGAACCTCTTTCCGGACGTGGAGAGTATCCGGCGTATCTGGCGTGTAATCTGTTCTGTGAGGAGGAATCGCTGTTTACGGATTGGACCGGATCATGGATGAATAACCAGTTTCCCAAGATCACCCAGGAAGGGAGAGACGGAGACGAAGAAAACGGCTTTATAGCCAATATGAAAGCGTCTGCTACTGCCGGATTCAAGTATTTTGACTGTAAGGGCGTCAGGAAGGTCAAAATAAAGGTTCGCGGGTATTGTCGCGGTGACTTTGAAGTGAAAACATCCTGGAACGGTAAGGCACTTGGGACAATATCGGTCGAATTCTCGAACATATGGAAGGAATATTCCGCTGATATAGCTGTTCCAGATGGAATACAGGCGCTGTACTTTACATATAAAGGACGTGGAAGCGCAAGTCTGGCATCTTTTACGCTGGAATAAATAATATGTGAAAAAATCAATTACGTATCCGGATACCGGTGTTTTTTCCCGGTATCCGGATATTGTTTATGCTCTAAACATGGTACTCCTAAAATGAGCAATTAGGAGGGCGGGCTTCAGGATGCATGTGGAAATCAGCGCGGAATAAAGGGAAGAATCAACCGCGACGGGTAATCCTTCGTATGGAAAATACGCTGATGAGCTACGTTGTATTCTGTTTCATAACCAACACGTCCTCCGGTGTTCAGGTTCAGGTCAGCATCAGGGAACAGGCTGCTGGTGACATCCAGGCGGATCGCATGGCCTTTTTTCAATTTCATGGCAATATTCCCAACATCAATACTATATTGATAAATCTGTCCGGGCGTAAGAAACTCCGGTTTTTCACCGTTGCGGTAACGGGCGCGGATCAGTTTCATTCCAATGCTGTATGCGCTTCCGTCGGGGTGAACATCGCTTACCTTGCAGACAAAGTCAGTGTCCACCGCGCTCGAGGACGCAAAAAGCTCCACTGTGACAGGACCCGTAATCTCGACATCCTCCTCAAAAGGCTCTGTGGTGTATACCAGAACATCCTCCCTGCGTTCGTTGGGACGCTGGTCCTAGATAAGGAAGTGATACGGGTCGCCTGTGCTGCTGTAGCAGGGATTTGAAGGGTCGTACAGATATTGGTCGCAGTTTTCCTCTTCCGGATTTTCAGGGGAAAGGAATCCATTGCCGCTCAGCGTATTAGCGTGGCCTTTGCTGTGCAGATAAAAGGATACATATTCAGTCCGTGCGAGAGGCCATTCATACTCGTCGCGCCAGACATTGTCCCCAAGTATGAAGAGCTTGACAGGCGCTCCGGAAACGAAATCGTTATCCATCCCTTTAAGCCAGCGGTCAAACCACGCAACCAGCTTTTCAGTAATGCCCGCGCCTCGGCCCGAACCCTGAGGCCCGAAATCAACGCCTTCTATTGCTCCCGGCAGCATGTCGCCGTGGTTCCAGGGACCGACGATCAGCTTACTGCTTTCACGGCATATCTGTGAACCTCCCCGGACACGAAACCGGGTATAATTATAGATTGTCTTGTCCCGCAGAAAATCGTACCAGCCAGTAAGGTTGAGGCAGGGAACCTCAACCATCTCAAAAGCCTCTGCCCGTCCTATTTTTTTCAGGTATTCCGAATTTTCAATGTTCTCAAGCAATTCCCGCTGAAATTCCAAACCTGGAACCCCAGGCAGGTTGGCGGCGGGCGTATCCTTGACAGGCAGCCATCTCAGCTGTCTTTCCCCGTCCCTTTCATATTCCTGCATTTTATCCAGTGTCGCCTGATTGAGGAGTTGGGGAAAATATTTCATTCTGCTGTAGGCTTGCCCGTAAATCCAGCCGTATAGCATGTTGGAAAATACGCCGAAAGAATATACGGCAGGAAATTTCGTCCACGAGGTCTGAAAGGGGCATATTGCCTTCAGATGCGGCGGCCTGGCCTGCGCGGCGGCAAGCTGTGAGAAACCATGGTAGGATTCGCCGACCATGCCTACATTTCCGTCGCACCAATCCTGAGCGGCGATCCATTCGACCGAATCGTAGCCGTCCTCCACCTGGTTGCCCGCAGGGTCGATCACGCCATTGGAACATCCGGCGCCCCGCACATCCTGAATTACCACGTTATAGCCCTGGCCTGCGATCTCCAGCGTATGGATATAGCCGCAGAGAGGGGCGTCTCCATCCTTCAGGTAAGGGGTACGGTTCAGTACGGCAGGATATTTTTCGTCATTGTCCGGCCTGTATACATTGGCATACAGGATTGCCCCATCACGCATAGGCATGGGTACGTTAAACCATATTTTCACGTTCATCCTTGATTGCGCCATTCAACATTACTCCTTTCAGCTTGTACCATGACAAATAGTTTAAAGCTACAGCGACTTTATACTTCCTCCCAGACGGCGAAGGCTTCCATGGGTGGAGTATCGAATCCACCCACCGGTTTTAGCTTGGAAACAATATGCACGCCGTCGGAACAGAATCGGAAAGTCAGAGTACGGCTCCGGCAGCTTTCCAGCCAGCGTATTTCGAGACTTAGCGTATCGGCATTCCTCCAATAAGCGGAAAGCAGGGCTTCTGTGACAGGGATATTTCCTTCCGTGTGATTGGTAAACCTCCTCCCGTCCAAACCGGCAAAAACTGTGTGCGGTCCGCTTTCGCTCTCCACCGTCAATTGCAGCAGCCTTTGTGAAAACCGGAATGCGAAGGTGTATACCTCGTCATGATATTCTCTGTTAAATATAGCAATGTCTTCTGCGAAAAAGGAGGCATGTCCGTCCTTTATTCTGCAGCGGCGGCCGTCAACACACGGTATCAGCGGAGAATCCGGCAGGCATGCTGGGGCGGGCAGAGCAAGGCAGGCGCATTTTCTTTCCAGTAACGCCAGCCCTGCATTATTATCAGGGAGCGCAGCATCGCGGACTTTTGACCCAAAGCCAAACAACGCGGTCCTCATTCTGCGATCGGAATCGGGGTCGGAAACAGTTTGATTCAGGGAAATTACCATATCCTGCTCCGGGAATCCGACGGCCAGCTGGCCCATGGCGCCGTCCGCATAAAAATTGCCGCCCCTGATCCACATCATGCCTCCGTAGCCCTGATCCTGCGGGATATCGGGGGATGTGCGGCGGAAGTAATCGTTTTGCAGCTTTACGGCAGTCCTTGCCCAGTTTTCTGAAAGGATTTGTTCACCTTCCCAGATACCGCCCTGCAGGAACAGCTGCATCAGCCTGGCGTTGTCTTCGGTAGTGGTCACGATCCCGCCGCTCCCGTTTTCAGAGCCGTCGCTGTGCTTGTACCACCGGATGGCGCTGCTGTCAATCCCTATTTTGTCAAAGAGGCGTGGAGCCAGGTATTCCCGGAGTCCCAAGCCGGTCTTTCTGGTGATGCATGCCCCGACCATTGAGCATGCGATACTGTTATAAAAGAAAGAGGTTCCCGGTTCGTGTACAATTCTCATCTGAAAGAATTTTCTCTTCCAATCCGGATCTGTTACGTCGGGTTGGGAATCCATGCCGGCGGACATGGTCAGAATATGACGTATTTTCAATTGACTCCAGTACGGGCCCAATGTTTCTTGCGCATATTCCGGGAAAATATCGATGAGCCGTTCTTCCAGACTCAGGAGCCCTTCCTTCTCGGCGATACCGTAAGCCGCTCCCGTTACTGTTTTCGTAAGGGACTGCGATCCATGGATGAGGCCTGGCGCAAATGGTGTCCACCAACCCTTCGCGGCAACACTGCCATGGCGGAGAATCATAAAACCATGCATCTCCGTACCGCTGTCTTCCAAATCCCGTATAAAATCCATAATATCGCGGCTTGATATCCCCAATGATTCAGGGGAAGCCTGAGGAAGCTCTTTTCTTATCATAATACCTCCTGTAATATTAGATCCTTCTGACGATCGGCAGCTTTATTCTCAATTATTCCGAATAGGCTGAACGGAACCCCATAAGGTCATAATTCTTGGCACGGGGATACGTCATACCTACAAAAAATACGCCCGCATGGTTCTTTGCCCGATGGGCGCCGCCGCATAACGGGAGGCATTCGCCTTCTGTTTTTATCCAGCGCCAGCCGTCGTATAACGCATTGGGGTCTTCCGGACATAGTATAAGCGAGTAAAGCAACTCCGGAACGCACAGCCCTTCTTCGGCACGGATGTCCCTAAAGCTGCAGCCGTGTGACTCGCCGGTGTGTTCGTGGACCCGGGTAGTAATGCTTATTGCTTCGTTCCTGAAATCATACTTAAGCGTATCGGGCGAACCGGGATCAGCGAGGCTTCCGTCCGGAAGGACAGCCCGCCATTCACCGGAGTTCTGCGACATGTCGCATTTTGGAAGCGCACAGTCGCAACCGGATATGATCTGTATCTCTCCGTTCATAAGGCGAAGACCGGCAAACCATTCATTCAGGTTTCCTGTCAAGTCAAAAATACCGTCCCAATTATTGTTATGAGCCCAGGTAACAGGACCCGAGCCGGTTGCTACACGGCCGTCCAGCGTCGGAATTCCTTTTTCTTCGCGATGTATGAAATCGCAGCCGTCATCACTGTTTCCGTGCGGCAGGAAGCCGTTTTTTAGCATCCATAGGACTAACGCCGCCCTAAGTGCGAAGGAGGAGAGATGCCAGCCGTCTCCTTTGGCTCTGCACGCTTTGAGCGCCTGTTCAAACGGCACTCCGCATGCCGGGTCCTTTAGCGGCATGGAATACCCGCGCCCATCGATGAGAATGTTCTGGAATTTGGAAATATAAATGGCTTTTTGAGGCTTTCCCCCCAGCATGAAAGCAGGATGTACGGTATCCGAACCCTTCCGCAAAAGATCGCGGTTTGTGAGCGAAGGTAAACGCACCATTACGGAAGGAATGCCGCGGTCGTCTACCAGGACGGTGTTTGTTCCGCCGGAAAGGACCTCCACCGAAGACTTGAATTCGCTAAGAGCATTTTCGCTCCAGGTATTGGGGACATATCCGCCGCCGGCTGCATTTTCCAGTGTCCGCGCAGCTAAGGCTACGGCAGCTTCCTTTTTTTCAAAGTCTTCGTCAAAAATATTGTAAACCCGTTTAATTTGCTGTTCCGCTTCTGGCAGGTGCCCGTTTTTGGCGGATTTATTAGCCATTGCCTGTTCCTCCTTTTAAAACTGTGCTCTCAGTAATGGAGCATTGAACTATCCGCTTGGATCAGGACAGTTCCGATGCTCCTGTATACAGCTCATAGTAACGTCCGGAGAGACTGATCAGGTCTGAATGGTTACCTCTTTCAACTATTTCTCCGTTTTCGAGCACTATTATCGCATCGGCATTGCGTACCGTAGACAGGCGGTGGGCGATTACAAGCGTGGTTCGCCCGTGCATGAGCCTGTCCATGCCTGCTTCAATAAGCTTTTCGGTATGTGTGTCTATAGAGCTTGTGGCTTCGTCAAGGATAAGGACAGGCGGGTCCGCCACTACGGCACGGGCGATGGAAAGAAGCTGGCGCTGTCCTTGCGAGAGGCTTGCTCCGTCATGTGACAATACCGTATCATATCCATTCGGCAGCTTCATGATAAAGCTGTGCGCATTTGCCAGCTTTGCCGCCCGTATTATGTCTTCATCCGTTGCTTCAAGGTTTCCGTAGCGGATATTTTCCCGAATGGTGCCATGGAAAAGATGGACGTCCTGCAAGACCATTCCCAACGATCGCCGCAGATCCGATTTTCTTATTCGGGAGACATCGATTCCGTCAAAAGTAATACGACCCGAACTAATATTGTAAAACCGGTTGATCAGATTCGTAATCGTAGTCTTGCCGGCACCGGTGGAGCCAACGAAGGCAAGCTTTTGACCGGGCTTGGCAAAAAACGATACGGATTTCAGTACATTCTTTTCAGGTACGTAATTGAATATTACATCGTAAAAGCGTATATCGCCCTTAAGCGGGATTAATGACCTTTCGCCTTCATCGGTTTCTACCTCCCAGGCCCATGGGGATACCGCGCTGGAAGTCTTCGTGACGTCGGAATCCTTATGCTCCCGATTATTTACATTTACAAGACGAACGGTCCCGTTATCCGTTTCCGCAGAGCAGTCAAGGACCTCAAAGATTCTCTCTGCGCCTGCGAGTGCTCCAAGCAGGGTATTTAACTGGTTGGCGATCAGCGTAATAGGCATTGAAAAAGATCTTGTGTATTGCAGGAAAGCCGCTATCGTTCCGATATCGATGCGGCCCTGGAGAGCCAATATGGCTCCCGCCATAACAGTCACGGAATAGTGCGCATAGGACAGGTTCCCCATCACAGGCATCAGTATACCGGCAAAAGTCTGAGCATCGGTAGCGGCTCCACGGAGAGCCTCATTTTTATTTTTAAAGGAGTCTTTCGCCTGCTGTTCATGCTGGAAGACCTTGACGACTTTCTGCCCTTCGATCAACTCTTCAATTATACCGTCAAGTTCGCCTAGCGACTTCTGCTGCGCACGGAAATAATAAGAGCTTTTTTTGCCTACTGCCTTTGTCACCCAGAGCATAACAGCGAGAAAGAACACCACAAATACGGTCAGGAAAGGGCTTAGAATAAGCATCATTACAAATACGCCCACCACCGTTATCGTTGAAGTTATCAACTGCGACAAACCCTGCTCCAGCGCAATATTGATGTTGTCGACGTCATTTGTGAAACGGCTCATGATCTCGCCGCGGCTCTGATTGTCGAAGTAGTTTACGGGCAGATCCATCATGTGTTCAAAAAGCTCTTTTCTTATGCGGTTCGAAGTACCTTGCGCGATCCTTACGATCATCAGATTGCTTACGTATGCCAATACGACGGAGGTGAGATATATGGCCGCCATTTGGATCAGAGAACCTGCCAGACCGGACAATTCGGCCCCTTCCTTTATTCCGTTGATCAGTGGTTTCAGATACCATGTGGCGATAACTCCCGCCAGTGAACTTAAGATTATCAGAAAAACGGCGATAAAAAGATTGAACGGGTTGCTCCCGAGATAGCGCAATAGCCTCATAAAGGACTTGTATGCGCTTTTCGGCTTTTCGAATGATCTGAAACCGGGACTTCGCGTTTGCCTCCTGGGCGGCAGCGATGCTGATGCGTTGCTCATGCTGTCAGACTCCCTTCCAGCTGTGTAGTGTAAATATCTTTATAAATACTGTTGCTGTCAAGCATTTGTCCGGGTGTACCGATCCCATCCACATGACCGTTATCCATTACTATGATCCTGTCGGCGTGTTCGATGGATGCGATACGTTGGGCGACTATGATTACAGTAATACCGTTCAGACGGGTTTTAAGCGCATGGCGGATCCTTGCGTCGGTAGCCATATCGACAGCGCTTGTAGAGTCATCAAGGATAAGTACCTTCGGATGCTTTAAAAGTGCGCGTGCTATGCACAGCCGCTGTTTTTGACCCCCTGAAAGCGTGGCGCCCCCCTGCCCGAGCAGGGTATCGAGTCCGGATGGCATCTGAGATATGAATCCCCTGGCCTGTGCCATTTCACAGGCATCCTGGATTTCCTCATCCGTAGCGTTTTCGTTGCCCCATAAAAGATTTTCCCGGATCGTACCTGTGAAAAGGGTGTTTTTCTGGAGGACCATGCTGACTGCACTTCTTAAGGCTCCCAGATCATAATCCTTCACATCCGTGCCCCCCAGCAGGACCGAACCTTCAGTGGCGTCATACAGGCGCGGCAGCAATTGTACCAAGGTGCTTTTGCCGGAACCGGTGGCTCCGATGATGCCTACGATTTCTCCTGAACCGATGCTGAAATTGATTTTGTCCAGACTGTACGAGGCGGTGTTTCCCGGATATTTAAAGCTTACATTGCGGAATTCTATCGAGCTGCCGGAAACTTCACGGATCCCGTTTTCCTTACCGACTATGTCAATTTCCGTATCAAGGACTTCCAATATTCTTTCACCGGAGGCTTTTGCACGGGTAAACATCAAAAAAAGCATTGACAGCATATTCAATGATATAAGGATCTGCGTGACATAGGTGATAAAACTGATCAACTGGCCTGTAAGCAAGGTTCCGCCGATAACCATATTGCCCCCGAACCAAAGGATGGATATTATACAGGCATACATGATCAACTGCATTATCGGCCCGTTGAGGATGACGAGGCTAACTGCGCGGATTGCTGTTTTCATCGGCGAATCGTTGGCCAGTTTGAAACGTGACTTTTCGTGGTCGGCCCGGACAAAGGACTTTATTACCCTTATACCTGTAAGGTTTTCCTGCACGGACGTGTTCAGCTCGTCTATTTTTTTCTGTAATGCATGAAACCTCGGGTGGGCGCTGGACAGTATAAAGTAGAGCGAAAAAGCAAGCAAAGGTATTGCAATCAGAAACACCGCAGACAGGCGGCTATTAATTGTAAGCACCATTGCCAGCGCCAGGATCATCATAAACGGCGCCCTGATCAGCATTCTGAGTCCCATCATGACGGACTGCTGAAGATTGTTGACATCATTTGTAAGGCGCGTGACCAAGGAGGGCACGCTGAACCGGTCAAGGTTCGCGAAAGAAAAATCCTGTATTTTCTCAAACAGAGCTTGCCTTGCCTGATAACCGAATCCCTGTGAAGAAATTGCCGCAAGGCGGTTGCCGAACGTACCGCAGGCGAGGGCTACCAAGGCAAGCAAAATCATCAGCGTACCGGTCCTGTATATATAATCCAAATTTCTATTCCTTATGCCGATATCCACTACGGAAGACATCATTGAAGGCATTAGAATATCGATGATGACTTCACCCAGAACAAGCAGCGGACAAATAATGGCAGACAGGCGGTATGGTTTAATATAGGGTATGAGTTTTTTCAGCATCCAATATCCTCCTTGTTTAAGTACAGCCACAGGCGCAACATAATTAGTATACTAATTAATTAAAACTATATATTACTCAGCGATAATGTCAAGATAAATAAGTGCATATTTTGTTTGACTAAATTAGCATACTAATCTATTATATAAGTGACCGTATGAATCGTTAAATACAGGACGCTTCAATCGATACGCCTATGCAAGCATAGGACCTCTCTGTTAATGGAGGAGTAAAAAGTGAAAGAACCAATTTTTGAGAGTACAGATAAGTATGTTGCAAAGTTTGAGTACGAATTAGCCGGGAAGAACTTTAATTTAGTGATGGACAACGGTTATGAGTACGTTGTGAGTTTCCTTAGCGGTGAGATCCTGATGTGGGCGGAAAGCGGCGAGCCTTTTCGCTGGGAAAAGTATCACTGCCTGAAATCGGACGATACTACCTATTTTGTAAATATGGAGGTATTCGGTCAGCCTTTGCGTACTTGCCGGACTATGATACTTGATCTGGAAAGCAGTCTGGTTACCTTGCATATCGCAAAACAGGGCGGAATCCCGAATCGTCCGAGAATGGTCCAGACAGAGATTATTTTCGGCGCAATCGGGCAGCCGGGCCGACCCCTGCCGGTGAGGCGCCACGGTTACACCGCCGAGCTTGTAGGTAAAAAAGTGAATTGGACTTATTCGTCCGGCTTTGTGAATACCCATATCTACATCAGCGAGACGTATTGCCGCGCCCGGGCCATTAAAAGACCGGAGCTCTCCGACGATCTTACGCCTGAACAGAAGGCTAAAATAAAGGCGGATCTGGAGAAAGAAAAAGTATGGATTTACGAAGAACCCATTAAGTGTGTAAAGATTAAGGATTGCATGTATCTTTGCAGCTTTATCGAAGAAAACATGAACAAGAGGGATAATTCAATCGGCGGAAACAATCTGCTGACACTGAGCAATATGAAAGAAGGTTTTGACATAGGGCGCACATTCTGTTTAAATGTAAGCCAGCAGCCGGAAAGCGGCATGTTCATTGCCTACGGCTCCTTTACCGACGAAGATACGGAAATTGAACATACGCCAAGCCCGTACAGGGTTTGAATGTGAGGATATGGTTTCAAAAGGCGAACAGCAGAAAAGCAAGTTATGTGAGGAGAGAGATTATGTTAAGAAGAGTAATCGTTGAAAATGGTCTGATCGAAGGTTTACCGGCTGCCGATCCCCGTATTACATCCTTTAAAGGCATCCCTTTCGCGGCGCCTCCGGTGGGTGAGAACCGTTGGAGAGCGCCTCAGCCCGCTGGTAATTGGGCAGGTGTTTTGTATGCATACAAATTCGGTCCGATTTCCATGCAGCATAAACCCGGTGAGGACCCGGACAATATCTATTCAAGAGAATGGAACGTAGATACGGATATCGAGATGGATGAGGATTCACTGTGGTTGAACGTATGGACGCCTGCAAAAAGTTCGGACGAAAAACTGCCGGTGTTTGTTTGGTACTTTGGGGGCGGTCTCCAGGAAGGAAATCCGGCGGAAATGGAATTTGACGGCGAGCGTCTGGCAAGACGCGGCATTGTTGTAGTAACTGTAAATTACAGGCTCAATGTATTCGGTTTCCTATGCCACCCGGAAATCACCGCGGAAAACCCGGAAGCACCCGCGAACTTCGGCCACCTTGACCAACAGTTCGGAACCCGCTGGGTAAAGAGAAACATCGCCGCGTTCGGCGGCGATCCGGAAAATATTACGATTGGCGGGCAGTCGGCAGGAGGCGGCAGCGTAATGGCTCAGGTCGCTTCTCCCCAAAACGCCGGATTAATGCAGAAGGCGATAGTTGACAGCGGCGTTATGAAAATGCCTTATCCCGGCGAGCGTCTTGGCAGCGATATAACTTTAGCCCAGGCCGAACAAGAGGGAGTGAAGTTCTTCAAGTATCTTGGAGTATCGTCATTGGCGGAAGCCCGCAAGCTGGATGCCGCCCTCATACGTGACAGAGCGATTGAATACGGGAATTTTTGCGGCACTGTGATCGACGGAAAGTTTAGTACCGGTAACTCCAACGATTTGTATATGCAGAATAAATGCCAATCGATCCCCATGATGTTTGGGCATACGGCTACTGAGTTTCCAATGCGGCCCAAAGTAAAAACTGTCGAAGAATTTAAGGCTTTTGCAAAAGAAAACTACGGTGACAACGTACACGAGTTTCTGAGAATATGCGCGTCCCCCACGGGAAGCATTTCCGAAATGCTTTATAAAGCCACCGTAAGCCACTTGGAGTATACAATCAGGCTGTTTGCAAGGGCAAAAGCCGAAACCGGCGAAAAGCCCCCCATATACTACTGGTTATTCGACCCTGAGATTCCCGGATGGGATAATCCCGGCGCCTTCCACTCCTCTGACCTTTGGTTTTTCTGGGAGACGCTGGCAAAGTGC
This sequence comes from Bacillota bacterium, assembly GCA_023411715.1. Classification (GTDB taxonomy): domain Bacteria; phylum Bacillota; class Clostridia; order Acetivibrionales; family DTU013; genus JAEYOM01. The sequence continues at coordinate 44,603 of JAEYOM010000183.1, forward strand.
TGGCGCCCGTTCACAGGGAAACATTATGATATTGCGCGTCAGATGTGTAATTACTGGGCTAACTTTATCCGTTCAGGAAATCCTAACGGAAAGGATGCAGACGGCTCAGATATGCCCTTGTGGCAACCGTTTACGGAAGATTGTCCCGCGAGGATGTGTTTCGGCGATAAGGCATATCTTAGCAGAGAGGGCCCCGGCGACCTGATGAAGTTCCTCCTTAAGGAATATTCGAAATAACCATGATCAGACAATAAATCGGAAGTCACATCATGGCGGTATTGAGCCGGTATTGCGGCAAAGCCTTGAAATCCGGCCCTTGCCTTGACAACGATAGAAAGAAGGATATAATTAAATAGAACATTATGTCGGAAATGTCAAAATTAATTATATAAAGAAAATAGTATTAATAAAATCTATTAAATATGAAGGAGCCTATGATTTAGTTATTTACTATATCATATAAAGTATTTATGCGTACAAAGTTACACGCCGCGCTGGCAGAAGCATCCGGGATGCACAGCAGGAGGAGCCGGCAGGAATTCCAGAAGCTTGATTTGTCATATGGGCAACCCAAAGTACTCGAATATCTTTTAGACAATGAGAACTGCCCCCAGAATAAGATTGCTGAACAATGTGCGGTTGAACCTGCGACAATGACTGTATTGTTGCGCAACATGGTGAATAAGGGCTTGATTATTAAAAAAGCTATACGTGTTTCGAGCGGTAAGCACGCATATGGCATTTCCCTCACAGAACTCGGCCGTGAGAAGGCGCTTAGGTCTATTGAAATTATCCTGGAGTTGGAGGAAACCAGCTACAAGGGCTTTTCCGAGGACGACAAGGACAAGCTTATTGAATTATTGGAAAGGGTCACCGAGAATTTGTCAGAAAAGTAAAAATAAACTGATGTAATGGATAGAATACCGGCAAGCAGATAAAGAACTGCCTGCCGGTATTTTTGTTATAAAGAATATTTATTTGAAATCATATTGACATACATGTGGTATAGGTGTACTATAACTTAGTAATCTAACTTAGTAGTCTAATTAAGTATCTAAATAAACATAATGTGTGTTGATGGTAACTAATATGGCTCAGATTGATCGGAAAAGCAAAACACCAATTTACAAGCAAATATATGAAGATATCAACCTGCGGATTCAGCATGGCGAGTATGCATTGGGAAGAATGCTTCCTTCGGAGAGCAAACTATGTTCCATCTACGGAGTAGAGCGTGATACTGTCCGCCGGGCCCTGGCACTGATGGTAGATGACGGAAAGATTGCTAAAATGCCGGGTTTGGGTGCAAGTGTGATCATGCCGTCGGATAAAAATGACTCTAAGAAAAAGAGTATTCTGTTTATTCTGCCGAAGGGCCGGCACAATACGGACCGGAAAAGCGAGCCTTTCAATGCGAAGCTAATGGATACAATGGAATATGAATGCTTTGAGAGGGGGTATGACCTGCTATATAAATCGTTTAGTAAAAACGATACGGCAGAAGACCTTATTCATACTTGCAATCCATGCGGTGTGTTTTTCACCAGTTATTTACCGCTTGAAACGTATAAGAAACTGCATTTAAAAGGCATCCCCGTAGTATTGGTGAATCAAAACCACCCGTTGTATCCTTCCGTCTGCCTCGATAACAAGGGCGGCGCAAAAATGGTAATGGAATACTTGTTTGAATTGGGTCATAAAGATATCGGATTCATTTGCGGGTCAGTGGACGATCAGATCCAGTCGAGCCGTTTCAACGGGTATCGGGAGTCGCTTGAAAACAATGCGCTTTCACTGAATTCGGATTGGGTCATACAAGGCGACTGGTCAATGGAGAGCGGGAAGGCTGCAATGCAAAAGCTGCTCAAAAAAGGGAAACTTCCCACAGCTCTTTTTGCTGCGAATGACGCCATGGCAATAGGCGCCATCATGGAAGCCCTGGATTCCGGAGTTTCCATACCTGAAAACATCAGTATCGTCGGTTTTGATAATATAGATCAGTCTTCATTTGTCAAGCCATCCCTTACGACGGTTGCCGTCGATTATCATGCGATGTCAAGAGCAGCCTGTATGCTGATGTTTGACATGATCGACCATAGCAGCTGCGAGTTGAATGTTAACATCTATGTACCACTCAACCTGGTTGACAGGGAATCCACCAGCAGGGTTGAAGTAAAATAAATTGGTTGTTGCATAACAGGATCAAGAAGGGGGTTGGGGGTAGTTGGCCGGAAATAGTTTGGTAAGTACAAGCAGTAAAGCTACACTTCGCGCCAGGATTGTGAAGGATTGGCAAAGGCATAAAGCCATATATATCCTTGCGCTGTTGGGAGTGGCGTATTATATTATCTTCTGTTATCTGCCTATTGGCGGTATTCTGATGGCATTTGAAAACTATAAACCTACGAGGGGCCTTTTTCATAGCAAGTGGGTTGGATTCAAATACTTCATTGATTTCTTTTCGGGCGCATATGCCTGGAGAGTTATTCGAAATACGATTCTGATTAATTTTTATGATCTGATTGTTGGATTTCCCGCCCCCATCATATTCGCTCTTTTGCTCAACGAAATAACGAGCAACGCGTTTAAGCGGACTGTTCAGACAATATCCTACCTGCCGTTTTTTATATCGCAGGTTGTTATATGCGGGATTCTGCTGGACTTTCTATCTCTGGACGGCCTGTTCAACCAGATTATTACCATGTTTGGACTTGAGAAAACGGCTTTCATGATATTCCCACAGTATTTCAGAACGATTTATGTAGGCTCCGGTATCTGGCAAGGATTGGGTTACGGGGCGATCATCTACCTTGCCGCGCTGTCTTCGGTTGATGTACAGTTATATGACTCTGCGGTAATAGACGGATGCAACCGGTTCAAGCGGATGCTCCATGTAACACTGCCGGGTATCATGCCCACAATAATTATCATGTTGATCCTTCGCATCGGAAACATGATGAGTGTCGGCTTTGAAAAAATAATTCTGCTTTATAACCCGTCTGTTTATGAAACGGCTGACGTAATTTCGAGTTTCGTCTATCGCTACGGCTTACTGCAGGGAAATTTCAGCTACAGCACAGCGGTCGGACTTTTCAACTCGGTCGTGAATTTTGCGCTGCTGGCTATTACGAACAGTATCAGTAAACGCGTAAGCGACATTTCACTATGGTAGAGTGAGGAGGTTTTGAATATGTGGAATTATGGGAAAAAGAGTGTCGGCAGTAAAGTGTTTGATACCTGCAATGCTATATTTCTGATATTTATCAGTATCGTAACAATATATCCATTCATTTTTGTCCTGTTCGCTTCCTTAAGCGATCCGGTAGAACTGATGGCTCATCGCGGGGTTTTGCTGCACCCGTTGGGATTCACACTGAACGGGTATCTTTTGGCGTTCAAAACCGACGATATTATCAACGGCTATGGCGTAACTGCTTTCCTGGTAATTGTCGGAACATTATGCAATCTGGTAATGACAACGATCTTTGCCTATGTTATTTCTAAATCCGATATGCTGTGGAACCGGTTTCTGATTATTATGGTTATTATAACGATGTATTTCAGCGGCGGTATGATACCAAACTTTATTATTGTGAAAACGCTTGGTTTGTATGACAGTCTCTGGTCTCTGGTTCTGCCGAATCTGATTAACACATTTTTCCTGATTATCATGCGCACTGCTATTATGGCGGTCCCGTCAGAGCTTGAGGAAGCGGCCAGGCTGGATGGCGCAGGGGAGCTGTCGGTTTTACTGAAGGTAGTGATACCGGCGACTGTGCCGACGCTCGCAGCTATCGGACTCTTTTATGCGATTGGTTATTGGAACAGCTGGTCAAATGCGCTGATCTATATTAAAACGACTTCAAAATACCCGCTGCAAATGGTTCTTCGTATGATTCTTGTACAGAATAACCAAAGCGGACAAATGGTAAACTCCGGAGTTTCAGACTCTCAGGGAGAAGCGTACAGAAGGCTGATGAAGTATTCAACTGTAATTATCTCAACAGTACCCATCATGGTGGTCTACCCGTTCATACAGAAGTATTTCACGAAAGGTATGATGATAGGGGCGCTGAAAGGGTAATCTGCAATCGAACAGCGTCCGGAAATTTCTCATTAGCTTATAGAACTTCAACGATTTGTTTAAGCGCTGGAGATGAACTCCTTTGACGCCGTATTGTAACGACCGCAAAAAGCATGCAATTCGGAGTAGGCGGAATAATTTCCTGCTTAAAATACAACCGGATGCCTTGAGATATAAAAACCAAGGTGTCTGGTAAAAAAACCAGTTGCTAAATTAAAAGGGGGTAAAATCATGAAAAACAGCCGTCTAATTTCCTTGTTTGTCGCGATCACGGTACTGATCTCGCTGGTCGGATGCGGCGCATCCCAATCGAACGAAACCTCAACCACGGCAACAGCAGCTTCCTCTGATCAGGCCGGTACTCAAACGGCAGCAGCCACAGGTGAACCAACAAAAATAACGTATTACAGGTCGGGTATTCAACAAAAATGCCTGACAAACTTCTCAGATGCAATGTGGGTTCAGGAACTTGAAAAGAGGATGAATGTAAAAATCGATTTCCAGGGCCCGAAAACTACCGACGATTACAACCAGGCGGCAGCTATTATGCTCAACAGCGGCACGCTGACTGACTTGTTCTACTATGACTTCAGCAGATATGACGGAGGTTTGTCCGCAGCTATTGAGGATGGTATAGCCGTAAATGTCAGTGAAAAGTACAAGGATAAAATGCCGAATTGGTTTTCTATTCTTGACAAAAGCCCTGAAATCCGTAAAGCAGTTACGTTGGATGACGGCGCCTCGGCAATATTCAACCACGTCGATGAAGACATGGCTCGTTCGGCATACTGGGGCATGGGTATTCGCGCAGACTGGCTGAAGAAGCTCAACCTGAATATGCCCACTACCGTTGACGAGTTATATAACGTTTTGGTTGCGTTCCGCGATAAGGATCCTAACGGTAACGGCAAGAAAGATGAAATTCCATTCTGCGATTATTATCAATCGGGTTCAAACTTTATGTTTGCTATGATGGATATGACTGCTTCATTTGGCCTGTTGTACCAGGAAGTTCAGCAGGATCCGAACAATCCCGGTAAAGTGAATTACTGGATTACAGTAAATGATGGCAAGAACTTCCAGGACTGCGTTGCTACACTACACAAGTGGTATCAGGAGAAACTCATCGATCCTGAGTTCTCGACACAGGATGGCACAGCACTCGAATCAAAGGTTACCAGCAATCTTGTAGGAACTACACATGTATGGCCATCCGGATTCAATACCTGGAATGCGGCTCTCAGGAAAACCGACCCGAATGCCGATCTTGAAGGCATGCCGGCTTTGGCTGGTGAGTCGGGCAAGGCCTACAGTGCAAACAGTGCTCTTGTACGTCATGCGGCTGGAAACAAGGGAACCGTTATTACCACGCAGGCTGAAAAGGATGGAACAGTAGAAGCATGTCTCAAGCTGATTGATTACATGTACAGTCAGGAAGGCAGCGATCTAATCAACTGGGGCGTAAAGGATGATACATACACGGTAGGCGCTGACGGAAAGAAAGCATGGACCGATAAGCTTACAAAGGATCCGCAGTATGCTCTGAACGATATACAGTTCAAGTATGCGCTGCCGACGTTTGGCGACTTCCCGAAGGTTATGAGCTATGATGCATGGGCTTCGATCGAACTTAACAGTCCGGAAGCTGTGCGTGCGCATGATGAGTGGTATAAGGCTGACCAGGGTCTGCTGCTGCCTGCGCTTACCTTGAGCTCAAGCGAGTCCACGGAATATGCTAAAATTATGAACGACGTTAACACTGCGATTTCCGAGAACTTTGTCAAGTTCATTATCGGTACTCGCCCTGTGTCCGATGTTCCCGCACTGGTTAAGCAGTGCAAGGATCTCGGGATTGAAAAGGCAATGGCCATGTACCAGAGTGCTTACGACCGTTACAACCAAAAGTAATGTAAACTGATGAAAAGGGCTTCTGGTATATGCCGGGAGCCCTTTTCGCAACAAAATGTACCATACCAGGCTTAAGGAGGTAAAACCATGAGAAAAAAAATCGCATTTATTGGTTCCGGCAGCTTCATCTTCACGCGGAACCTGGTTAGGGATATTCTTACCTATCCTGCTTTTACCGATTGCGAAATAGCATTGATGGATATAAACGAAGAGAACCTGGAACGATCAAGACAGGCTGTTGAAAAAATTATAAGTTCAGGGAAATATCGGGCAAAAGTAACGTCTACGATGAACCGTGCCGAGGCGCTTGAAGGAGCTGACGGCGTACTTACGACTATTCAGGTGGGCGGCCGTGAAGCCGCCGTATGTGATATATCGATTCCCAAAGAATACGGCGTTTCATACGCTATTGGAGACACCCGCGGACCTGCCGGTATTTTCCGCTTTATGCGTACACTGCCGGCTATGCTGGAGATCCTGCACGACATTGAAAAATATTGCCCGAACGCAGTATTTCTCAATTACACAAATCCAATGGCGATGCTCTGCCGGGCGATGCAGGGTGTTTCGAAGGTAACGCTCAGCGGACTCTGCCACAGTGTGCAGGAAACATCGATGATGCTGGCCCGATGGATAGACGCGCCACTTAATGAGATTACTTATACGTGTGCCGGCATCAACCACCAGGCTCATTACCTGGAATTCAAGTGGAACGGAAAGGATGCGTATCCCTTGATCCGTAAAGCCATTTCTGAGAGCCCGGAGATTATGAAGGAAGAACCGGTCCGAAATGAGATGTTCCTGCATCTGGGCTATTACGTTACCGAGTCAAGTTTTCATAACTCCGAATATAACGCGTGGTTCCGCAAGCGCCCGGACCTGCTTGAAAAGTTTAATATAAGCCGAGATTGCCTTTCCTTCTTCAAGGAAATGGACAAAAAATCTAAAGAAGGCGAAGATTTCAGGACTACGGAATTTAAGAAATGGATGGGGGGTCCCATCGATTTGAAAAGAGGCCATGAATACGCCGCCTGTATCTTCAATGCGGTATTCGGAGATAACACGATGTTCGAGTTTAACGGCAACGTGCGAAACTTCGGCTTGATCGACAATCTGCCGGAGGGCTGCTGTGTGGAAGTGCCGGTACTGGCCTCAAAAAAAGGCTTAAGCCCCATTCGTGTAGGCAAGCTTCCGCCTCAACTCGCCATCCTGAACCAATTGAATGCCTCGTGCGAGGAACTGGCTGTCGAGGGCGCATTGGAAGGAGATCCGCAAAAGATCTATCATGCCTGTCTGTATGATCCTTTAACTTCAGCAGTATGCTCAATGCATGAAGTGAAGGAGATGGTTGACAGAATATTTGCCGCCGAGGTCCAGTGGTTGCCACAGTTCAAAACGTTAAGTTAGCGCCTGGTAAAAAATACAAATTACTTCGTTGAATCAATCCGGTTGCGGCAGTACGCCCGGATGAGCTGAAGCTAATAAAATAAAGGAGGCAGAGCAATATGAAAATTGGAGTCATTGGAGCCAATGGAAAGGCCGGAAGCCTGATTTTAAAGGAAGCGGCGGGCCGCGGACACGAAGTAACCGCTATTGTGCGTGACAGGAAGAAGGCAGCGGACATGGGCTATGCCAAGATGTTGGAACGTGACTTGTTCGCTTTGAATGAGGATGACCTGAGAGACCTGGATGCTGTTGTCTGCGCCGTCAGCCTGCAGGTAAGCGGCGATATGGATCATCCATACCAAAAGGCAATGGATCACCTCGCCGGAGTGCTCGGAAATCTTCCAAACACCCGCCTTCTGGTGGTCGGCGGAGCGGCAAGCCTCTATACCGATCCACAGAAGAAGCACCAATTCCTTGAGCAGATACCCGAGAAGTGGCAGGCAGTGCCTGCGGATATGGCCAGGGCTTATGCAAGGCTTAGTGAAAGCAGCATCAACTGGACATTCTTTTCGCCTGCCGTCACGTTCGATCCAAAGGGCAGACGGACTGGAAAGTATACTATAGGGAGCGATTATGTCATTACAAACGCTTCTAAGGAAAGTTACATCAGTTATGAGGACTACGCGATCGCGATGGTGGATGAAATCGAGAACAGGTTCCATGAACGCAGGCGTTTCACTGCCGTTTCCGACAGTAAGCCCGAGGCTGCGGATAAAACCGGTGCGTCCCAGGCGGCTGAATTGCCGGCTAAACCTGAAAAACGGGAGGACGGCTATTACGGCATAATGAAGGTAAAACCCGAGTTTTATGGCCTGTCCCGTTATCGTCCGCCCTTCAACTATGAACTTGCCGGTAAAAGTTTCAGGCTTGTTATGGACAAAGAAGAGGATTTCTATGTCAGTTTTCTGACAGGTAATACTCTTGAGTGGTCGAAGTTTTCCGGCGGGAAAATAGTGCGCGAAAACTACGAGTGCGCCAAGATCGACGAGTTGACCTATTTTGTCAATTTTGAACTGTCAGGATTTTCACCGCGCACCAATATATCGCTGATACTCGATATGGAGCAGCGTCTTGTCACTTTTGTGAGAACGTATACAGGGTTCCATGAGAAATACCCCTATCTGGTCGAGAGCGATTATGACTTTGGCGCGATTGATATTGCCGGATTCCCGCTGCCTGCCAAACGGCACGGCTATACGACTGATCTTGTCGGCAAGAGGGTCCTCTGGAATTACGGCCCGAAGTTGTCCATTGTACATGTATACTACAATCCAAACTATATCCGCATCACCTTCCCGGCTGACCTCAAGTCTCAGGATTGGCGGGAGGATATCGAACGCTATCCCTATGACGAACCAACTACCTATATTAAAATCAAAGACGGCATTTATGCTGTCAGCGTAATAGAGAAGAATAGATCGCGCAGGGGAGAAACCGGGAATAGTTTGCTTTTCCTGATGGATATGGTACGAGTGCACGATGTGGGCCGTTCTTTCGGCAATACTCCCTCAAGTTCGGGTGCGATACGTCCCGAGAACTATCTTTTTGCCGCCTATGGTGATTTCGTCTATTCAGACGGGATTATAGAGTCAAAAAAGAATGTTTATATTGAGTAACGGTATAACATTACTCGAACCGGTAATGAAAATCGGGAGCGCATTATAAAGGCTCCCGGTTTTTTTAAGGCAGAACCAAGGTCGAAATTATTTTTTCTCAGGTTAGAACTGATCTTTGGAGGTGCTTGTTATGGAAAATATTTATCAGCTTCGCTATACAAAACCGGCCGACGCTTGGCACGACGCTATGCCGCTCGGCAACGGCAGACTTGGTGCGATGGTCTACGGACATACCTGTGTGGAGCGGATACAGCTAAACGACGACTCCCTATGGTACGGCACATTTATGGACCGGAATAATCCTTCGCTAAGGGAAAAGCTTCCGGAAATCCGAAGGCTTGTGCTTTCAGGTGACATCCGACGTGCCGAGGAGCTAATATTGCAGTACATGGCAGGTACGCCGGGCTGCATGCGCCACTATACGATGCTGGGCGAATTGGATATGGCTCTGAACCAGCATTTGCCTTTCGCTATAGGCTGGCTGCCGAACAGTGCCGGCACTGAAGACTATTCCTCCAGCCTTGACCTTATGACAGGCGTGCTTACTATCAACCATACGCAGGCCGGCGTCCGCTATCGCCGGGAGATGTTCATCAGCGCTCCGGCGCAAGTGATGTGCATCCGTCTTGGGTCCGATGTGGCCGGGGCTATCAACCTGGACATCATGATGAACCGCATCAGTATATCGGATGCGATGGCTGAAGATGACCGGAGGCCCGGACGGCGGGTTAGTGGCGGAGGCTGGCCTGCGCCCAATGCGGATTCAATCCGCACGGTTAACGATCATACGATTCTTATGCGCGGTCACGATTCTGAAGTGGAGTTTGCTGCGGCTGTGCGAATCGTGTGTGACGGTGAACTGCAGAATCCGTTTTCTCAGCTGCTCGCAAGGAATTGCGGAGAAGTCCTGCTGTACCTGGCATCTTCGACTTCCAACCATACGGATGACCCGACCGCAGAAGTGCTTAAGATGCTGGATGCGGCAGAGCAAAAAGGCTATGACGCATTGCGCGAGGAGCACGTCAGGGACTTCTCCACTTTGATGAAGCGTTGCATACTGGATTTGGGCCCATCTTCGGAGAAACCGACGGATGAAAGGCTTGACGGGGTTCGAAACGGTGGCGACGACCCTGCGCTGGCCGCGCTATATTTTCAATTCGGCCGTTACCTGATTGTATCCGGGGGTCGCGAGGGCAGTTCGGCGCTGAACCTGCAGGGCATATGGAACGCGGACTTCATGCCGATGTGGGACAGCAAGTACACGGTAAATATCAATCTGCAGATGAACTATTGGCCCGTAGAGGTCTGCAACCTGTCGGAGCTGCACATGCCGCTTATGGAACTGCTTGAAAAGATGCAGGAAAGAGGCCGGGAAACTGCCCGTGTCATGTATGGTATGCGGGGCATGGTCTGTCATCACAACACGGACTACTACGGCGATTGCGCGCCGCAGGACTGGTACATGGCCGCAATGCCATGGGTGACCGGCGGAGCCTGGCTGGGCTTGCATGTATGGGAGCACTACCTTTACACAAGGGATGTGGAATTCCTGCGCAGGATGTATCCGATATTGCTCGACATGGCTCTGTTTTATCAGGATTTCCTGATGGAAGTGGATGGAAAGCTTGTTACATGCCCATCCGTATCGCCGGAGAACAGGTACATTCTACCTGACGGATATGACACGCCCATTTGCGCGGCGCCTGCGATGGACAACCAGATATTGCGCGAGTTTTTTGCCGCCTGCATTGAAATACAGAGGCTTCTTGGTCTGGACCCGGAGCTTTCAGAAAGCTTTGCGGACATTATACCGAAGCTGCCGAAGGATAAAATCGGCTCAAAGGGACAATTGCTCGAATGGGACCGGGAATACCCGGAGCTCACGCCCGGTATGGGGCATATCTCGCATCTGTTCGCCTGTTACCCCGGGAATGGGATCAATTGGCGCGACACTCCGGAATTAATGCATGCCGTCAGAAGATCTCTGGAATTGCGTATGGAAAATGGCGCGGGTATGGGAGGCTGGCCGTTGGCTTGGTATATCAACGTGTTCGCCAGGCTGCAGGATAGCGAGATGACGGACAGAAATATCCGAAAAATGCTGACGAATTCCTCCGCACGCAACTTGCTCAACGCCAGGGGTGTTTTCCAGATTGACGGAAACCTGGGCGCTACGGCGGGCATTGCGGAATGCTTGCTGCAAAGCCATATTGCGCTGCATTTTCTGCCGGCGCTCCCTTCTTCATGGAGGGAAGGCAGCATCACTGGCCTTCGTGCGCGCGGTGCGCTTGAGGTTGATATGAAGTGGAGGGATGGAAAGCTGTCGGAGGCGGTTGTCCGGCCGCAGTTCAACGAACCTATCGAGGTAGTCGGGGAAGTGTTGAAGGTGACTTGCGACGGCTTGACGGTACCCGTGGAGAAAACCGGAACAGGATTCGTGTTTTCCGCGGAAGGCGGCAGGATCTATAGGCTGACACCGCCTGATTGAATACATATGACTAAGCCGTTGTATCCGGCAGCAAATACAACGGAGAATAAGATTATCTTCTGGAGCGGCTATGATAAATATAATTCCTAATTTTGCGGACAGTATGAAAACTTCTTTCCGGCATGTACGGGGAAATGCCCGGGCTTGCCTGCTGACACAGCCATTGTGGTCGGTTGCGGCCAATCTTTTTACCCCTTACATGACGCTGTATATGCTTGCAGTGGGCTGTACAAACGATCAGGTGGGGCTTGTCAACGCAATCGGAATGGTTATGGGCGTCTTCAACGCCATATTTGCAGGATGGATCACAGATCGTTTGGGAAGGCGCATAGCAAATGCGCTTGGAGATTTGTTCTGCTGGGTGCTGGCCTGCCTGATATGGGGTCTTTCTCAAAACTTTATATGGTTTATTGCCGCAGCCTGTGCCAACTCCTTCTCACGGGTCAGCGGTGTAGCCTGGAACTGCTCTTTGAGCGAGGACATATCTCCCGAACACCGGGTAAATATCTTTTGGTGGCTGAACATTGTAGCGACGCTTGCCGCATTTGTCACGCCGCTTATGAATCTGCTGATCAGGCCGTATGGTCTTGTTCCTGCGATGAGAGGGGTGCTTCTCGGCTCCTCGGCGCTGCTGGTAGTCGCCACATATATACGTTACAGAATGATGCGTGAACTGCCGGTGGGACGGGCTCGTATGGAAGCCGCCCGCAGGGAATCCCCCTTTGCTGCACTGAAGGCCTATGCTCCGCTGCTTCGGCTGATATTTACCAACCCGCTGTTACTTATCTACATTCTATTACGAACGTTGTATTACGTACAGGCCGGTTTTAAGGGGACGTTCCAGCCAATAACCATTGTCCAGGGTCTGGGCTTTACAAGCGGGATAATCGGAACGCTCAACCTTATTACAGGCGCAATGATGCTGCTGACTCAGTTTCTGCTGCTGCCCAGGCTTCGGACGCTTTCTTCTGACAAAGCGCTGGCTGTTAGTTTTGCAATGATGACAGCAAGCATATTGATGCTGGTGTTCTCACCGGCACACTCGATGCTTCTGCTGATCCTAAGTACGGTACTTTCCGCTTCAGGTTCCGTTGTAACCGGTATGCTTGTGGATACCTCTCTGGCGAATGCCGTGCCGGACATGGAGCGGGCGCAGTTGCTGTCTCTTGTAACATTGCTGACAGTGACGCTCTCGGCGCCGTTAATGTGGCTGGGTGGAATTCTCTCAGGTATGCCTGATCTGGGACCGAGGCTGCCGATGGCTGTAATAGCTGCACTATTCGTGGTTTGCCTGGCGCTTCTGTGGATTGCGGAAAGGATAAAAAAGGGGAAGAACAGGAGGAGAGAAAATGATTGAATCTATTGAATATTTTCCTGATTATGTACTGCTGCATACAAGGAACGGGCTTCTGCGCCTTGAGCCATATCTGCCGTCAGTCGTGCGCATAACATACACGCAAAGGGGAGATTTCAGGCAAACACCCAGCCGGATTGTGCTGCCGGATTGCAGGGTGACGGTGGACTGGGACGTGAAGGAAACGGACAGAGAGGTCTTGCTCATAACGGAGTTGCTGCAGATTCATGTGGATAAGCAGACTGGCGCGCTGTCATACCATGACTCGCAAGGGAACCTGCTGGTAAAGGAACCGGAGCGCGAGGGCCGGACACTGGAGGAAATCGAGGTATTCAGAACCGTGTATGATTCCTCGGATGAGGTGAAAACGGTAGGCGGTATTGACGGAATCAGATCTACGGTGCAGGGAGGCCGGAAGATATCGGACCGGAAGGCATATCACGGCAAGCTGGGATTCGTTTGGGACGAAAGAGAGGCGTTATATGGGCTCGGTTCACATGAAGAAGGGATGATGAGCCTTCGCGGACAACACCAATATCTGTACCAGGAAAACATGAAGGCCGTCGTCCCTGTGCTGGTTTCCACTAAAGGATACGGAATACTGCTTGACTGCCAGTCGCTCATGACGTTTCACGACGATGCGTACGGATCTTATTTGTGGTGTGACGTTGTTGAAGAGCTGGATTATTATTTTATTTATGGCCCCGGTTTTGATAAAATCATTTCGAACTACCGCAGTATTACCGGTCAGGCGCCAATGCTGCCGAAATGGGCGTTCGGGTATATGCAGTCAAAGGAACGATACCGTTCGCAGGAAGAACTGATTGAAATAGCCGAAGAATACCGGAGGCGTAGCATTCCGCTGGATACGCTTGTTTTGGACTGGCAGTCCTGGACCGGAAATCTGTGGGGGCAGAAGACTCTTGACCCTGAACGTTTTCCGGACCCCGACGGTATGATGGATCGGCTTCATGAAATGAATATCCGTCTTATGATATCAGTCTGGCCGAACATGAGCGCCGGAGGTGACAATTACCGGGAGTTCCGGGAGCGGGGCCTGATGCTGGGAGATCATACGCATTACGACCCGTTCCGGAAGGAAGGCCGGGAGCTTTACTGGAAGCAGGCAAGAGAAGGTCTTTTCAAGCATGGGATTGACGCGTGGTGGTGCGACTGTTCCGAGCCGTTCGAGGCGGACTGGCGCGGTGTAGTGAAACCGGAGCCGGAGGAGCGCATGAGAATTAATACCGAGGAATCGAAAAAATACATCGATCCCGGAGAAATAAACGTATACTCGCTGTTGCATTCCCAAGCGATATATGAGGGTCAGAGGAAAACCACCGATCAAAAGCGTGTAGTAAACCTGACACGTTCGTCGTACGCAGGTCAGCACCGCTATTCTACGATTACATGGTCGGGTGATATCTCGGCAAACTGGGAAACACTGAAAAGGCAGATCCCGGCGGGCCTCAACTTTTGCGCATCAGGAGAGCCGTACTGGACGGTTGACATTGGTGCGTTCTTTGTCAGCGGCAGAAACAGGAACAAATATTTCAACAACGATCCGGCATTCCCTGTTCCATGGTTTATCGCGGGCGACTATGACGACGGCTGCGATGATCTGGGATATCGGGAGCTATACGTAAGGTGGTTCCAATATGGAGCGTTTCTGCCGGTATTCCGATCCCACGGTACGGGCACGCCCAGGGAAATATGGCGCTTCGGAGAGCAAGGAGATGTGTTCTATGACACGCTGGTCAAATCCGTTCAACTGAGATACAGGCTGCTGCCGTATATTTACTCGCTGGCAGGCATGGTGACACATAACGGCTATACGATGATGAGGGCGCTTGCGTTTGATTTCGTAGAGGACGGCAATGTTTTCGATATTGATGACCAGTATATGTTTGGCCCGGCGCTGATGGTATGCCCTGTGACGAAGCCGATGTATTATGCGGCGGGTTCGGATAAACTTAAGGATACTCCGAAGACCCGGGAGGTTTATTTCCCTGCGGGCAGCGATTGGTATGATTTCTGGACCGGTGAGCGTATTTGCGGCGGGCGGACGGTTTGCGTGGACGCGCCGCTTGATATAATTCCGCTTTATGTGAGGGCGGGTTCAGTTATCCCGATGGGTCCGGTTGTTCAGAATGCCTTCGAAAATCCGGGTACGCCTCTCGAATTGCGTATTTATCCCGGGAGCGATGGAGAATTCCTGTTCTATGACGACGCCGGGGACGGGTATTCCTATGAAGAAGGTGATTATTCGTTTACGAAGATCGTTTGGAACGACAGCCTTTCAGAGCTTACAGTTAAGCCGGCAGTAGGAAATCTCACGCTAATGCGGCAGTTCCGCGCCATAAAAGTAACAGACGGGGAAAGCGCGGACCTTAATGAGGCTGAACAAGCCATATCGATTCAATATGTCGGGAATATGACTAGATTGAGATTATAATATGAAGAAGGACTTAAATGCGGATTAACTTTATCTAAAATATTTTTATAAAAGGAGTGTTTTTATGAAACGGATAGTGGATTTTATTAATGAAGCGCACGTAGGTTACTTTGCAACGGTGGAAGGCAGGCAGCCGCGTGTCCGCGCCTTTGGGTTCGGGTATTACGAAGACGGAAGATTCTGGTTTTGCACAAACAACACAAAAAAGGTATACGCTCAGCTCAAGGCTAATCCTTATGCCGAGGTTTTATTTACCAGACCGGATTTTTCACTGTACCTTCGATTGAGCGGCCATGTCGTTTTCGATACCAGCCTTGAGGCCAAGAAGAAGGTGATGGATGCGATGCCGGGCGTTGCCGCTCTGTACGGGAGCCCGGACAATCCTGTCTTCGAGGTGTTTTATATTGAGAATGGAGAGGCGGTGCTGGAGACATTTCCGGCGAAAGAACCGGCTCATGTCGTTAAGTTCTAGATTGTAACAGCCGGAACCGATTTGAGGCCGCCGCTGCAATCCGGCAGAAACGCTGCCGGGTTGCACGAAAGCCTGATGAAGCTGTCCTGATATCTATATCTGTATTTCAGCGCATGCCGTGTGCAGTTGAAACCGTCATATTTCATTCCTTGTATACAAATAGAAAACAATCAAGCCATGATGCCTATTCCTTCACCCATCCTGTCAGCCGGTATGGTTACTGCCTCTTTTTGAACCGGAATACATTCCAGGAAAGTTTCTTTACAACAGTAGAAACCTTACCTTCATCAAACTTATCCACGACACGGATTGAAGGCACAATAACGTTCGGGTTTTCATACGTGTTGGCTGTGTCGAGATCGTCTGTATAGAGCTGGATCTGTTCTATAAAATCATAGCCCTTAAATCCGCCGACATCGAGCTCCAGAGTAGTATCCTGCTCCCAGTTACGGTTGATCACGAACACATTGAGCTCATTGTTTCCTTCGTCATAAGCTGCTGCTGATTCGATATACGGCACTCCCTCGTGTGTGTCGTACTGATGGAAGTCGCTTGTGGCGTAACCGGGGATATCATAGGTATCACAATCCACAGACGGTATCAGAGAAACGCCGCGGCCGTACTGAATCAGATGCGAGAGGGGATAATAGGAGGCGGACCTCCAGACATGTTCACGGTTGGTTGCGGCAAGGGCCCCCAGTCCGCCGGTCATGCAGGCAATCTTTATGCGGTCGGCATGGCGTATGAAGGTAAGCAGGGTCGAAGCGGATGTTAGTGCATTAAGTATCTCACTGCTGCGTATGCGCATCATCCGGGTCTCCCAGTTATCCGGGTCATGGCGCACGTAGGTCTTGCCCGGGTCGAATTCATAAAAGCCGGAGACATTTATATTGCCCCCCCGGCCATAGTGGAGTTCTTTCGCGGGTTCAGCCATACTGCCGTACTCGTCGAAGGAGAGCATCATCTGCTTTGGAGAGTGAAGCTTGGTCTGGACAAAATCGCATAGGGCAATTTCTGTTCTTATATAATCCTCAAACATGGCGGATCCGCCCAGCAACGCTCCAAGATCGCCAATGGGAGCGGAATGGTAATGATGCATTGAAATATAGTCCACTGTCTCATAGCACTCCTGCAGCGCTTCGAGGTCCCACTGGGGATATGTGTGCAGGAATGGTGAGGAGGAAACGCATGCGACGGTCTCGATCGTGGGGTCAACCCACTTCATTGCCTTGGACACTTCGTGGGCAAGTATGCCGTATCCGCGCGGGTTCTTTTCCCATGACGCTATTTGCCAGGGACCATCCGCTTCATTTCCGAGATACCATGTTTTGACTCCATACGGTTTTTCATGTCCATACAGCTTGCGCAGATCAGACCAGTATGTACCGCCTTCATGGTTGGAATATTCGATAAGGCTGATCGCGTCGTTTATATTGCCGGTACCGAGGTTGATTGTGTACAAAGGTTCGAAGCCGACTCGTTCAGCCCACTGCAGATACTCGTCATGACCCACATCATTCGGTATATATTGATTCCAGGCGAGATCAAGATGCGATTTCCTTTTTTCTATCGGTCCGATTGAATCCTTCCAGTCCCATCCGGATACGAAATTTCCGCCTGGCAGGCGAACCGAAGGAAGACCGGTACTCTTCAGCGCATCGATGAAATCCCGGCGAAATCCCTTGTCATCAGCTGTGGGATGCTTTGGATTATACATGCTGCCGTTGACCATGGATCCTATCGGCTCAAGGAAGGCGCCGAAAAGTCGCGGCGAGATGGCGCCGGTCCTGAATGCAGGGTGAATCGTTACTGTTGCCTTTTTACCCATTTTTTTAACCTCCTGTCTCATAAATATTATCGGCGGACAGGTGCAAAATATAATGTCCGCCGATTTGAAATATCGTTTTACACTTTCTTGAAAACTATTTCGACGTTAATCTTCTCACCTTCGGCGAAAGTATACTGAATATGATCACCGTCGAGAGGCATTTCGGCGCCGTTAATCCGGAAGGAAGCAATATTCCTGCGGCAGCGAATCGTCAGTGTCTGTGTTTTGCCTGAGATGAGCGAGGCCTTGAGGTCCTTTTCACACCAATCCATACGTTCCAGCTTTGCCCATGTGTAAAGCCATAAGCCTTCTATAGCGCCATTTTTGAGGTAGTCCGGCATCGCAGGAAGGAACTCGACGATGCCCGGTTCTGAGAAGACGCACATTTCAAGCAGTATTGCGGGCATTGCGCCTTGCAGATCAGGGAATTGGCCTCGGTATGGGAAGTGCCTGGTTTGCAGAGTACGCGTAACGAAACCGTGGTTCATCAACTGAGACAGGTTTTGAACGGTCTCTTCGATGTCCTTGAGGCGGATGGCCGAAAGACAGCGATGTATAATGCCGTGCGCAGAATCGTCCTGCTGACCGCGCTTGCGGTTGGATATCTTGATTGCCTTTGCAAGTTCCGGCTCCTTATCCGGAGTCACGGCGCGGCCCGGCCACAAATCATAGTGATGCGAGACATGCCTGTGATTGAAATTCTCTTCGATGGTTGGCCATGCCCATTCCTTCAAACCGCCGCCTTCATCGAGAAGATAAGTCGGCAGTGATTCGCGCTGTGCTTCCCAGTGCGAAATATTCTCCTGCTCGATACCCAGCGTATTGCAGGCTGTAATCAGGTTGTCGAGAACCTCCCTGCAGATGGCGATATCCATGACGGAATTTATTCTGGTCGGACTGATATCTTTGCAGGTGACCGTCGTATAGTCGGGGTTCGGTGTCGGATCCTCCGGAGAGAATGATGGATAGAATATTACATGGCCATCCGGCCCGTGGTCGCAGGCATAATCCTCGAAGAACAGCGTGATTTCCTTGAGTGCGGGCACCAGACGGTTCCTAAGGAATTCCTTGTCGCCAGTGACCAGCCAGTAACCCCACAGCTCATTGTAGATCCAGCCAAGGCAACCGGTCCAGCAGTAGTGCGGATAAGTCCTGGAAAAGTGGTAGAACAACCCGGAATCATAATCGCAGTGGACGCTGCAAAGCAGTCCTCGCGCGCCGAAAAGCTTACGTGCGTTCGTACGGAAGTCTTCGAACTTGGTCTCGTAATACCGGAAGTAGACGTCCATCTCGTCGAAAAGGCCTGTATTGTTGCCGGCGCAGACCTGCAGATTCGTGTTGATATTGTGCTGGCCCCACATGGGCGGTATATTGCCGGTATCCATGATCTGGTAAAAACGGCCCATATCGTAGAGCTTATCCATTAACATACCATCGATTTCAAAATCGGTATTCGAGCGCGTCATCAATTCCTCGGCTGAAAGCGCGAAATCTTTCCCGTCGCCCATTTGAAGCCTCGAACGCTCCATGCGGGAGCCCATATATTCACGGTTGTAAGCAAGCAGAGCATCAAAGTCCGGGGCAATGGCGAGGACTTCATCCACGACCGGCTTCGCACAGGCAAATGTGAAGTTATCCTCGAACTTGACCGTCCTGGAAAGGATCATAAGGCTATCGGCTTCGGTTACGCGGATGCCGCCGTCAATACGCTCGGTTTTGCCGCCGCGGCGGATGAAACGGATGACGGAAACGTAGCCTTTTTGTCCGTATTCGGGACAGTATGCCAGCTTCAGCGTAATCAAATCCTCGGTTATTTCAAGTTCTTTCGAGCAAAGCTCAGGCTTGGACAAATGATCAAAACCTCTACCTTCATCGGGCAGCTTTATCGTTATGTCAACGTCAAGCCCGCCCTTTGGCGCCGAGAGACGCTGTACGACGACATCGCCCTTATAGGCGGCAAACAGCTCGCGGGCAAACGAGCCCTTATCGTTCTCCCATTGAACAGTGAGCTTGCCGGTCAGCATATCCAGCCAACGCAGGTAGTTCTTCGTCCTGCCTTTTTCAGGCTGTTTGATGCCCAGCCAAAACGCTCTGTTCAGACGCAGCATATTTGGCGGAACAATGTTGTTGTTCCATTTGTTGAGCAGTGTACCGAAGCCGGCGTCGAGCTGCGCTTTGTGAACGAGTTCGCCCGCTTCCGCAAGCTTGCCCTCGCGCAAAAGCCTGCGCACTTCGGGCATTACTCCGGTCAGATCAGGCGGCTCGGGTGTTTTGGCCCATAAAGGCTCATATAACGCTTCCTGCGAAAAGGCGAGCTCGTCATTGTACGGATCGCCAAGTACATCTACACGCTGGAAACCGTTTCCGGTGCTTAAACAATCGGCGTAATCAGGAGACGGATACAGGCTGCATACGCTGCGCTCTGGCAGTATCTTTTTACGCTTTTCAAGCGGCATTGCATCGTATTTGAACGAATGCGGCACTATCCTTGGACTGAATTGTGACATGAACATTCTCCTTTTTAATTTTTTTTGTTATTTAATGAGTGCTGAAGTCATGAGTAGATGCATTTTTCCTTCAACCGCCGGAATATTTCACACGGCTGGATATCTGCATTTTCTTAAGTATCAGTACATATTATAGATTAGTATACTAATCATTGTCAATGAAATTTTACTATAGCCAGCTTTTGTAAGTATCCAATCCCGGATTCATTATACTTTGAAAATGCTCATTGCCTTGATAAGGCTTAGTGATAATTCGCTTAATTGTTCGGAAAGTCCGGTCAGCTCGTCGACAGAAGCCAATTGTGTTTGCGTGGAGGCGGAAACCTCTTCCGACGACGCCGCCGTTTCTTCGGATATAACCGATATACTGCTGATCCTGTCCAATACTTCATTTTTGTTCTCATCCAGCTTCTTTGCGGAAAGGAACATATTATTTATATTATCAAGAAGAACATTGGTTGAGAATGTAATTTGGGTAAAAATTTCCGTTGATTCCTGCGCTGTCTTATTCTGTTCGACAACAGCAGTCCCCGCCTTATTAACCAGATCAGTCGCAGTTTCCGCCTGCTTGAAAATGTTGTTGATAAATACTTGAATTTCCTTTGTTGCCGTTTCTGACTGTTCTGCCAGCTTCCTGACTTCCTCGGCAACTACGGCAAACCCTTTCCCGTGTTCACCCGCACGAGCGGCTTCAATCAAAGCGTTTAAGGATAGCAGATTGGTCTGGTCGGCTATAGATTTTAGAATATATGTAATATTGTCGATATTCTTCACGTTGTTATTCAATTTACCCATTTCAACGACGACTTCATTTGTAATTTCACTCGTTTCCTCTGTTTTTGTCTTCAATAATTGCATTGAATCAAGTCCGCTGCCTGTTAACGCCTTTACTTCCCCGGAGGCATTTTCAATAATTTCGGTTCCTCTTACGACAGATTCAATTATTCCAGTAAGGTTTTGCACGGCAGCCAGACTTTGTTCTATATCCGTAGCCTGGTTGGAGGATCCTGTTGCAACTTGTTCGATAGCTTTTGACACTTCTGAAGAAATTTGTGCCGTATCTTTCGAAAGAGCTTTCATTTGGCTTGCTGAATCATCCACTTTGGATACCAGATGCTTGCTTTTTGCAATTAAATCCTTTATTTGAGTCAGCATCACATTAAAGCTGTCAGCCAAATGACCTATTTCGTCTTTCCTGTTATTCTTGATTTCTACGGTAAAATCCCCATTGGCAGCCATTTTCATAGTATGTGTGACTTCCTTCATACTCATGGCTATACTTAATGAAAAAACAGCTCCGATAACTACGGCAGCCAAAGCAAACAAAATACCGAAAACAATAATCGTATTGATGATTTTCGTAATCGGCGCGGTTATTTCATTCATTGGCATAATTAATGTTGAAATCCATCCTGTTTCCTTTGATTTGAAATAACCGATCATATAGGAGTTATTTTTATCGTCTTTAAATGTAAATATTCCGGTACTGTCCTTTTCGGCTCTTTGCCTCACATCCTTGAAATATGAGTGATTTTGAGTGTCATTCATATCCTTGTCTTTGTTTTTGGAAATTACCTTTCCTGAAGCTGATATCAAATAAGTTGAATCATTCTTCCCGATGTGAGTGTCTGCCAGAACATCACTGAATACTTCATAGCTTAAATCGATCATCAATGTGTTTATATGCGAAGAATCGTATACCAGTTTATTCATACTTCTTCCGACGGATACGCTATATTTCCCTTTTACAGTGAATCCCTCATCATGATTGTCGACCCAGACATCCTTCCCATTTGCATCTTTTATCTTTTTATACCATTCGGCGTTTTTCATGTCGGATCCGTTTATTTCGGGTTCGGAACCGCTGTAGATATTTGTGTTGTCATCCAGTATAATATAGATGCCGCTCACATAATTATTTGATATGCTTATGGTACCGAGTCTTTTTTGGATATCTCTGCTTTTTTCAATATAATCAGGGGAAGTTTTCCCTTTAGTGAGATAGCATTTGATCATATCGCTGACGGAGGAGTCCATCAATTCCGTCGATAAATCTTTAGTTCTGGAGATAATAGTATCAAAATATAATGATGACTGTTCCACAGAATTTGCGATATTTTGTTTGGCCTGGGAGGTAAGGGCGCTTGATGCGTAAATAACGGCAATTGCAGAAATAATTGTTACAGGAAGAACGATCAGCAATAAAAACATGAAAGCCATTCTTGGCAACAAACTTTTTGTATTCAGAAATTCCTTGTAATTTACTTTGAATTTCTTTTTGTTTAAAACCCTTTTCGGAATTAAGTTAATCATTTTGTCCTCCTCGCATCCAACAAATATTAGGTCTGTTAGTATACTAACCTATGACTTAGTATATTACTGAATATAAAAAATGGCAAACATTAAATGTCAAATCCTGTTTTTAGCTATTGAAGGCAGGCTACATCACGAGCGGACCGATTAACGTCGGTAAAACGGACTTAACCGGAGAATGGGCAAGCAGGAAAATATAAAGCAGTCCCCACTTCAGGAGACTGCTCGCAAATTAAGCAATACTAAGAGTATTTCTAATATTTGTCCCTGCTTTTTTCTTCATATTTGCGGTAAGTTTCGGATGCCTCTTCCTCAAGCTGTGCGAAATATTCGGCAAGCTGTTTGTTCTCATTGTTGTCGCACTCGATGAACTGGGCGGCGTGGCCGGTTAGTTCCCCCATCGTACTGCGGCGCCATATGACTTTGCCCGAAACATTTACAGACCTCCCGTTTGTAAGGTGCAAAGTCATTTCGATATACTCGTTGCTGTCGAATTTGTGCTCGCATAAGAATGCCGCCCCGCCGTAGGACAGGTCTGTCACAGTGCATTCATAGGTTTCATTGTCCCAGACGGGTTTGATGAATGCCTGCAGCCTTACGTCATAGCGCGGAAAAAGCCGGTTGTTGATCATTTCTTCTACGTGTTCAAGTTCTACAAGGACGCTTTCGGAAGGTTCGGAAACAAATTTCTCGACCTTCCCGGAGAAATAATAAATATAATAATCGTTGGAGTATTTGACCCACACGTTGTTTCCGGGTTTTGCAAAGTCCTTCATGAACTTCTCGATATACGCCAGTTTTACAGTGCAGCCGTTCACGGCATAAATAATATTTCCGTGCCACGGCGCGTTCGAACCGACCCTGACGCCTACCATCATGCCCTCTTTAAGTAAGGTGGAAATAATCGAGGGGTTCATCGGGACCACCTCCAAAATTGTCTTTAGTATAATTCCAATCAGTTATATCGGCTAATTTTTTCCAATTCTTTATACGAAAAGTTTACAGCTGCTCGTTGCTGTGATATAGCACCTTTTCCTTCATGATCATCGTTCCGATGCCCTTGTTTGTAAATATTTCGAGAAGTATGCAGTGCGGGATCCTGCCGTCGATAATATGAGTCCTGCCGACGCCGCCGTTCAGAGCTTCCAGGCAGCCCAGCACCTTTGGGATCATACCGCCGTTTATTATGTTTTTGGCGATAAGGTCATTGACTTCGGCTTCCGTAAGCGCATGCAGCACATCAGGGCTGTCCTTGGACAGCTTTACACCCTCGACGTCTGTCAGCAGCATCAGCTTTTCCGCCTTGAGAGCAATCGCAACTTCACCTGCGACCGTATCCGCGTTGATATTGTAGCTCTGCCCATCTTTCCCGACGCCTATCGGCGCAATTACCGGTATATATTCATCCTTGGCCATCACTTCGAGGACCCTGGAATTGATATCCGTTATCCTTCCCACATAACCGATATCCTTCTCAACACCGTCGACAACAGTTCTGTACCGCTCGCATTCGATCAGGTTTCCGTCGATCCCGCAGAGGCCTATTGCCTTTCCGCCCTTCTGATTGATGAGGGAGACGATCTCCTTGTTTGTATTTCCCACAAGTACCATCTGAGCGACTTCCATTGTGCTTTTATCGGTCACGCGTAGCCCGTTCACAAATTCGCTCTTGATATCGAGCCTTCCGAGCATCTTGTTGATATCCGGCCCGCCCCCGTGGACTACGACCGGGTTCATACCTATGTATTTGAGCAATGTGATGTCTTCCATGACCGAGTTTTTAAGCTCTTCATTTATCATGGCATTTCCGCCGTACTTAATGACGACAGTCTTTCCATGCAGCTTTTGTATATAGGGAAGCGCCTCTATCAGTATCTCAGCCTTTTTGATCGGGTTTTCCATAATTACCTCCAACTGAAACAAAGAAACAAAGGGACGGTTCTTTTGTTTCGCTTTCTGTAAAAAATATAATAATTATTTCGGTTAACTTTATTCATAAGAAACGGGCTGTATATTTACTAAAGTCCCGCCGCCTCATCAATACCAAGCATGATGTTCATGCACTGTACGGCCGCGCCGGAAGCGCCTTTTCCAAGGTTGTCGAGCCTTGCGGTCAGCAGGATATGATTCTCATTACCGGTAACGTATATTTCCATGGTATTTGTGCCATTGCAGCCTGTTGCGTCCAGAAAACCATCCTTTGTACCACCCTCGGAACCGAAGGGAAAAACTTTTATGAATCGCTCTCCTTTATAATAAGATGATAAAAATTCACTTATCGAACCGGCGCTGTTTTTACCGGGCAGGAGGTATGAATAAAGCGGAACCGCCACTGTCATTCCCTTATAATAAGGCCCGATGATCGGCGTAAACAGCGGGGGATTGATAAGGCCGCTTATCTTCTGCATTTCCGGTATATGCTTGTGCTTCAGTGCAAGAGCATAGAAACGCGGGCTTTTCATTGAATCGTCGGCCGGATCGGCGGCATCATACTCCGCTATGCGCTTTTTTCCGCCTCCGCTGTAGCCCGACACGGCATGGCAGGTAACGGGATAATCCGCCGGGACGATTCCTTCCTTTATAAGAGGGTACATCAGCGCAATGAAGCCTGATGCATAACAGCCCGGTACCGATACCCTGGAGGAATTCCTGATCCTGTTCCTGAAATCCGGGCTCAGTTCGGGAAAGCCGTATGCCCAGTCTTCGTTTGTACGGTGAGCTGTGCTTGCGTCGATTATGCGTACTTTGCCGTTTCCGGCAAGCTTTACGGATTCCTTTGCCGCGTCGTCGGGCAGGCACAGGAATGCGATATCGGCTTCACTGATGAGCCTTTTCCTTTCGCCGAGGTCTTTGCGTTTCTCCGGATCTATTTTAAGTAATTCAATATCATTACGCTTTTGCAGACGTTCGTTTATCTGCAGGCCCGTCGTTCCCTCCCGGCCGTCTACGAATATTTTGTATGCCATACTCTGCTCCTTTCATGAACCATTCCGTTTATTGCGCCGGTTGGTTTTATCGCGGGAACGATGCTCCAAGCCAGTGAGTCTGTAAACCAAGCCTTGTTTACAAAATCAAACGTGACTCGCCTTTGGACCTTGGATGCTCGAACAGGACGTGATTTTGCCCTGTACTTGCTTGGTTAACACACTCTATTAGCTTTACGCAAATGTTCTCTCTATAAAACCAACCGGCACAACTCTTAAATTTAAGGTTCATCCAGAATCAATTATATCACATTTACTCCTCATAATTATACATGTAGATGTATAAAAATGCAATATTTAAACTAAAACGCATTATGCAAAGTTACTAATAACTGTTTTTTAATTTTGTTAAAAAGTGTACTAGTTGAAAAAGTCGGCACATGTTATATTAATAGTAGTATCGTAAACCGTATTTATATATGGGAGGGGAAAAAATGGCAAGTGTAAAGCTTAAAAACGTATACAAAAGATATGAGGGTGGCGTTACGGCAGTAAGCGATTTCAATCTTGACATCGCAGATAAGGAATTCATCATTCTCGTTGGACCGTCCGGTTGTGGCAAAACGACGACATTGAGAATGGTTGCCGGATTGGAAGAAATTTCTGAAGGCGAAGTTTACATCGGCGACAGGCTTGTAAATGATGTTCAGCCTAAAGACAGAGATATCGCCATGGTGTTCCAGAACTACGCTTTGTACCCGCATATGACTGTATTCGACAACATGGCGTTCGGCCTCAAGCTCAGGAAGACTCCGAAGGAAGATATAAAGAAGAGAGTCCACGAAGCAGCGAAGATATTGGAAATAGAGCATTTGCTCGACAGAAAGCCGAAGGCTCTGTCAGGCGGTCAGAGGCAGAGGGTTGCTCTCGGACGTGCAATCGTTCGTGACCCTAAAGTATTCCTCATGGACGAACCTCTTTCCAACCTCGACGCAAAACTCAGGGTCCAGATGAGACTTGAGATCACCAAGCTGCATCAGAAGCTGAACACTACGTTCATATACGTTACACATGACCAAACCGAAGCTATGACGATGGGTACCAGAATCGTCGTTATGAAGGATGGTTTAATCCAGCAGGTCGACACTCCTACAGCATTGTATGACAGACCGGTCAACATGTTCGTCGCAGGATTTATCGGCAGCCCGCAAATGAACTTCATCAATGTTGAAATCAACAAGAAAGGCGAAGATATCGTACTGAAGTTCGGCGAACACGTTATCAAGCTGCCTGAAGGCAAAGCCAAGAAGATCGACGGCACCGATTACATCGGTAAGGAAGTCGTCATGGGTATCAGGCCTGAAAGCTTGCATGATGAGGATGCATTCATCGAATCAATGCCCGACAGCATCGTCTCGGCTAACGTAGAAGTTGTTGAAATGCTCGGTTCCGAAACCCTGCTCCATATGTTCATCGGAGACGTAAGCTGCACTGCAAGGGTCAACCCGAGGACCAAGACCAGATCCGGAGATGTTATCAAGATAGCTATCGACACCAACAGGATCCACCTTTTCGACAAAGATACGGAAAAGACGATAGTAAACTGATAATCACAAATATGAAGAGGAAGATGTCGATCTTCCTCTTTTTTATTTTATATTTTTTTTTAATATAGTATAATTATTTCCGTAATGCTGTATGATTCATA
The DNA here is from genome assembly GCA_023411715.1 of Bacillota bacterium. Classification (GTDB taxonomy): domain Bacteria; phylum Bacillota; class Clostridia; order Acetivibrionales; family DTU013; genus JAEYOM01. The sequence continues at coordinate 71,706 of JAEYOM010000183.1, forward strand.
ACAATTAGCAGTACGCCAGATCATCTCGGCGACGGGAGGAATAACAGTGAAACTTTTTCAGAGTCTTATAAATCAGATACGTGAATTTATGGGCGGCTTTTTTGGCGTAATGGATGAAACCGGACTTATACTCGGATGTACGGACGATACATTGAACGGGAGCGTTCATCCGGAGATCACCTCGATCCTCAATGAGAGAAGCCTGTTTTATGAATCGCAGGGCTTTCTGTTTCAAAAAGTCTATATCAAGAACAGGATGGAATTCATCGTTTTTATTAACCGGGAGGGAGAGCACAGCAGGCAACTGCTTTCGATGCTCGCCATCAACGTATCGAACATCCGCAATTATTATGAAGAAAAATTCGACCGCGGCAATTTCTTTAAAAGCATAATTACAGACAATATACTGCCGGGCGATATACAGCTCAAGGCAAAGGAGCTGCACATACCTTTCAACATCTACCGCTCCGTGTTCCTTATTAAGACCGAAAAGGTCAGGGATATCCAGCCGCACGAAGTTATACAGAGCCTTTTCCCAAAAAAGGTCAAGGATTTCGTGATCGCGCTCGATGAAGAGAGTACCGTGCTGATCAAAGAGCTTAGGGACGAAGAGGATACCAGGGAAATCGACAAGACGGCGAAATCAATCATTGACACTCTGAACACCGAGCTTATGGTAAAGGCCCAGATCGGGATCGGCTCGATAGTGGACAGCGTAAGGGAGATAGGAAGGTCATACAAGGAAGCTCAGACGGCCTTGCAGATAGGAAGCATCTTCGAAAGCGACAAGGCTATTATCGATTATAACAACCTGGGGATCGGAAGGCTTATCTACCAACTGCCGACGACGATGTGCAAGCTCTTTCTCAAGGAGGTCTTCAAGGAAGGCTCTTTCGAAGCTCTTGATAGTGAAACTCTGCTTACGATACAGAAATTTTTTGAAAACAACCTGAATGTAAGCGAAACGTCAAGGCAGCTGTATGTCCATAGGAATACGCTCGTATACAGACTTGATAAAATACAGAAGATCACGGGACTCGACCTAAGAAATTTTGACGACGCGATTATATTCAAGGTATCCATGCTGGTAAAGAAGTACCTGGATAAGGCTGAAAGCTCCAGAGGAGAATTCGTTTAGGGGCCGGGCTGTAATTTTAAACATTTATTAAGCAGGATTTAAGGCCTATTTTGTAGAATATTGTTATAACGCATCAGTTCATTAGGGAATTTTTAAATTGTAGAAAAATTTCCTTACTCAGGATGCATGGGCGAGCAGATGACGGAGTCATCGACCAGCCCGGGATGCATGGGCGAGCAGATGACGGAGTCATTGACCAGCCCGGGATGCGTTTCAACGAGGGACATTTTTTGCCTCGTTATATTGTGTGGAATTGGGGAGTATTGATGTGGTCGAACTTAAAAACGTTGAAAAAACATATTCTAATGGGACTATTGCATTAAGAGAAGTCAATCTTAAAATAGAAAAAGGCGAATTTGTCTTTCTGGTCGGACCCAGTGGCTCAGGGAAATCGACGATGGTCAAGCTGCTGCTTAAGGAAGAGGATGCGACAGAGGGTGAAGTTTTTGTAAACGGGTACGATGTCACTTCGATGACAAGGCAGGAGGTTCCGTATCTCAGGAGGAGCCTTGGCGTCGTGTTCCAGGATTTCAGGCTTCTGCCCAACAAAACCGTGTATGAGAACGTCGCTTTCGCAATGGTCATCACGGAGGCGCTGCCGAAGGAAATCAGGAGGCAGGTCCCTATGGCGCTCGCACTTGTAGGTCTCAGCAGGAAAGCCAATATGTACCCGAACCAGCTGTCGGGCGGTGAGCAGCAGAGAGTTGCATTAGCGAGAGCCCTGGTAAACAATCCGGCGCTTCTTATAGCAGACGAGCCCACAGGCAATCTGGACCCCGAGACATCCTGGGAGATTATGAAGCTCCTCAGTGAAGTAAATCACAGGGGTACTACGGTTATTGTAGCTACACATGAAAAATCCATAGTCGACGAAATGAAGAAACGCGTCGTAGCTATCAGCAAGGGATTAATCGTGAGGGACCAGGAGAAAGGACTTTACAGGGATGAAGATAAGAACTGTCCGGCATATAATTAAGGAAGGCGCAATAAACTCATATAGAAACAAGCTCATGTCGCTGGCGTCCATGATGATCGTAACGGCAACACTCGTGGTTTTCGGTTTTTTCCTGCTGGCGGCATACAACCTTGAGGGCAACATAAAGATCTGGAAGGAAACGCCGCAGATCGAAGCATTTTGCTATGAAGAGCTAAGCGACACTCAGATACAGAAGGTCGAGGACAGTATCAAAAACAGCGATAAAATCGCTTCCTACCAGAAAATCACCAAGGAGGAAGCCTTTAAAAGGGCCGAGGAAGAACTGGGCTACAGCTCCGGATTGCTTGACGGGTTCGGACAAATTTTCCCGGTATCCTTTGTTATAAAACTCAAAGATACAGCTTACAGCAAGGAAGTCGTAGCTGCTCTCAAACAAAACAGCGGTATAAAGGAAGTAAGATATTCGCAGGATACGATCGATATTATTTCAAGAGTATCTTATTGGATCAAGCTAGGCAGCAGCTTCATGGTTGCCGTGTTCCTCATAGTATCTATATTTATTATATCCAATACCATCAAGCTGACAGTATTCGCAAGGCGCAAGGAAATAAGCATCATGAAATACATAGGCGCCACAGATTGGTTCATTCGCTGGCCTTTTGTGGTAGAAGGTGTTATAATAAGCATAATTGGCGCAGTGATAGCATTTGTCATATCAACGTACGGTTATAATGCTATACAGGTGAATTTCGCCCAGGATCTGATTATTGCCAATAAGCAGCTGCTAATTCTCTCAAAAGTACAGGAAGTATGGTCGCAGCTCGCGGTATATTATCTGCTGATCGGCGCGACCGTAGGCGCTATGGGAAGCTTCCTGTCAATACGCAAGTATTTACGGGTTTAATGTGAGGGGAATACAAGGAAAGGGGACACATCTCCAAATACTATTACGAGAAATGTCCCCAATTGAAAGGAATGTCCCCTTTTAATGGGAAATACAGCAGGCTGTAGAATTTTTATATGGAGGTTTGGAATAGTGAAGAGATTGACAATCGTAACGCTTCTTGCAACCTTACTGATATCGGCTTTCGTACCGGTCACTGTTGCAGCTGACCGATTAAGTGAAGCAAAGAGCCAAAAATCGTCAATTGACAGTCGCATCAACAAGCTGAACAAGCAAAAAAAAGAAGTACTGCAGCAAAAATCACAACTGGAGGGCCAAAAAAAGAAAATCGCCAACCAGCAGACGAGTGAATCCAATGCATATCAGGAACTGCTGCAGCAGATAAGCGACGCCGAGGAAAACCTCAGGCAAACGGAGAAAGCGCTGAAAGAGGCCGAGGATAATTACAACAGCCAGCGCGAGCTTGTTAAGACCAGGCTGCAGGTGATGTATACGAACTCGAGCGTTTCGATACTCGATACGCTTCTGGCGTCGAAAAGCCCGCTGGAATTTTACGAGCGCGTCCAGTACATGTCCACGGTATCCCAATTTGATGAAAACATGATAGAAGAGCTTGATAACGCCAAGCAGGATGTCGAAGGTAAAAAGAAGCTCGAACAGCAGGCCAGGGATTTGCTCGCGCAGAAGGCGGGTGAAAAGGAACGAAAGCTTTCGAACCTGAAAAATTCGCGGGCTGAGGTCGAAGGGCAGATAGAAAGAAGCAAGGCGGCGCTTGACAAGCTCGAAAGAGATATAGATGCACAAATAGCTGAATCCAATAAATTGAACAGCGTCATCAAGAACCTGTCGTCAAAGAAGAAATATGCCGGTGGTTCTATGAACTGGCCATGCCCGGGCAATTATAGAGTTACTTCAAGATATGGAATGAGAAAACATCCGATACTCAGAAAATATAAAATGCATACCGGCATAGATATAGGAGCGGACAGAGGGGATTCAATCGTCGCAGCCAACAGCGGTACGGTGATCATATCGCAGTATGACAGCAGCGGCGGCTACGGAAACATGGTAGTTATCGACCATGGCGGCGGTATCACTACGTTGTACGGACACGCCAGCAAGCTGCTCGTCAGGGTCGGTCAGCAGGTAAAAGCGGGTCAGGTGATAGCAAAGGTCGGCAGCACGGGTTTGTCAACGGGAAACCACCTGCACTTTGAAGTCAGGGTAAACGGAGCTACGCGAAATCCTTTGAATGGTTACCTTAAAAACTGAGAATACATAATATAGCAAATAAGCTGATAAATACAAACCCGGTAAAAAACCGGGTTTATTTATTTTATAAGGAGCATAGGATATACTGATCGGCTTTTAGACAAATACATCAATATGTTTTAGCGAGGGGCGATAATATGGAGAAAAAGTATTCGCAGCGGCAGGTGATCATTTTCATCGCGTTAGCATCAGCGATCGCAATATTGGCGACTGTAATGCTGCTTTTCACGATAAATTCCTTCCAGAATAAATTTGTCGTTTCATTTGATGCAAACAAGGTCAGCTACCAGAACGTAGCTAAATTCAACGAGGTCAGAAAGATATTGACGGAAGACTACTATCAGGCCGTTGATCAAAACAAGCTGGTAGAGGGCGCCGTAAGAGGTCTGGCCGATTCTTTGAAGGACCCTTACACTGTTTATTTCAACAAGGAACAGATGAAGGCCTTCATGGAAAAATCCGAAGGCAGCTACGTTGGGATCGGTGTCACGGTCAATGTTGATACGAACGGATTATTGACGGTAATCGAGCCAAGCGAAGGCTCGCCTGCCAAAAAGGCCGGCATGAAGCAGGGCGACAAGATAGTCAAGGTTGGCGACACCGACGTTACGTCATTAAGCGATGAAAATATGATAATAAGCATGATCAAGGGCAAGGAAAATACAAACGTAAAGATCACGGTATACAGGCCCTCTGAGGACAGATATGTGCAGTTCGACATTACAAGGCAGAAGATCAAGGCTTCAAATATAAGAAGCGAGATAATGGACGGCGACATCGGCTATATAAGGCTCGTGATGTTCGACAGCGAAATTGCCAGGTATTTTGAACACGATCTCAAAAAAATGCTCGATAAGGGGATCAAAGGGCTTGTAATAGATTTGAGAGACAACCCGGGAGGCTCCTACGAACAGGTCGTCCAGATCGCCGACAGCCTGCTTCCTGAAGGAACAATAGTCTATACCGAGGATAGGAATGGCAACAGGCAGTATAAAAAATCGGGGAAAACTTATATCAACCTGCCGCTCGCGATATTGACCAACGGCAACAGTGCCAGCGCCTCCGAGATTCTGGCGGGTGCGGTGAAGGATTATTCAAGAGGGGAGCTTGTCGGAACAAAAACCTTTGGCAAAGGTCTTGTGCAGGAACTGAAGCTGCTGCAGGACGGCTCCGGCCTGAAAGTGACCATTTCAAGGTACTTTACGCCCTCAGGGGTCTGTATACAGGGGAAGGGTATAATGCCGGACGTAGAGGTGAAGGTCCCCGATGAATACAGGAATCTGCCGGCATCCCAGATCCCCAGGGATAAGGATACGCAGCTCAAGGCTGCCCTGGATAATGTTAAAAGTAAAATAGGTTCCAATTAACGTATAAAAGGCTGTTTTCTCCACAAAATACAATCGCAGGATAAATACAATGTGCAAAGAGGTGTGGAGATGGAGAAAAAGCCTGATAAAAAGTCTGATAAAAAGCCTGATAAAAAGCCAGATAAAAAGCTTGACACTATCAAATTGGAAATAGCCCGGGAGCTAGGACTGGCCGACAAGGTGCTGCAATTAGGATGGAAGAGCCTTTCTGCAAAGGAGACCGGGAAAATAGGGGGACTTGTCTCTAAAAGAAAGAAAGCCTTGCAGGACATAAGTCATGTGGTAGAATAAATGTACACATGACTTTATGCATTTGTGGGGTGATTCTTATTTACGGTGATTTTGCATATCTCTACGACAGGCTTATGCGTGACGTGGATTATAAGCAATGGGCGGATTATATCGAAGCAATATGCACACGCAACGGGCTTAAACCTCAGCTGATGGCCGACCTTGGATGCGGAACGGGCAGTTACTGCCTTGAAATGTCCAGGAAGGGCTACGAGATGATCGGTATCGATCAGTCGGCCGAAATGTTGAGCTGTGCGCGGCAAAAGGCGCTTGATAACTCAGCGGACATACTGTTTCTGAATCAGGACATGACGAATTTTGAATTGTACGGGACGGTGGATGTTATAACCAGCCTCATGGACAGCGTTAACTACGTGACGTACAAGCGCGATCTGAAGCGTTTCTTCAAGCTTGCCGCGAATTACCTGAATCCGGACGGGTTGTTCATTTTCGACGTAAATACGCGTTACAAATTCAGTAATGTTTTATCAAACAATACATTTGGTGAAACAGACCAGGATGTCGCCTACATATGGCAGAATTGTTACGACAGCGGTACCGGGATGTGCAGGTTCGATCTGACGTTTTTCGTTAGCGAAGGAGAGCGGTACAGAAGGTTTGATGAAGTTCAGTATGAACGCTGCTACGAAAAGGAAGAATTGACGGGAATGCTGGCTGCTGCGGGCCTTAAAACGCTGTCGGTATATGATGCGCTACGTTTCAGAAAGCCGCCGGAAAATTGCGAGAGGATGTTTTTTGTCTGCAGAAAAGCAGGATAATATTACTTGTTGCTTCTTTGAATATTAACATGGGATTGTGGCAAAATAAAATTGCATCACACTTATGGTAACTAATGAGGGAGAGATAAATATAATTTTACACATCTTATGTAATCTTCTCTCATTGACAAGCCATGAAGGAATGTGCTAAACTTATTAAGGTTTGGCAAAAAAAGCACATAGTGCTGTCAGATCCAAGTTAAATTCAGGAGGTTTTTTGCAATGCAAAGAGGAAGAGTAAAATGGTTCAACGCTGAAAAGGGTTTTGGTTTTATTGAAAGAGAAAATGGAAACGATGTTTTCGTTCATTTTTCAGCAATCACTATGGATGGGTTCAAGACTCTCGAAGAAGGCTGCGAAGTTGAATTCGATGTTGTTGAAGGCGCAAAGGGACCCCAGGCTGCAAATGTTTCGAAGGTTATGTAATTAAAGCTAACAACTTTAACATAAATTCTAAGATCAGCAGACGAGAACCCCGATATGAATATATCGGGGTTTTTTATATCAACGCTGCGCTGTTGTCTTTCATCGTGAGTTTAGTTCCTGGAGCATGGAAAATGCTGTACCATTTGTTTTTTATTGCGGAGTTTCATTCAAAGAGCATATAAATTCAGCTTTGTGGCAAATTCAAACAATAGTATTTGCTGCGCAAATACTTACAGATGAAACGAAATGCAGAGCATTTCATATTGCGGAGTATACTCCGCTCAAACAGTGAATTTGCCTTGGGTAATGCTTCATTAACATGCTCTACATCATAAAACTCACGTAATAGCAAACAAATGGCGCAGCATATAAGCATAAGCAGACTCATGCAGTTTAAAACGAAAAGCGCAGCACGTAAGAAAACTTATGCAAAACAAACTAATGCAACAAAAACAATCGGTACAGCATAAATCAGCAGGAAAGCTGGAATTTTGCTTGCAACATAGGATTCTTGTAGTTCAAAGCAATGATACAGTATATGAGGCGGTACTAGCAGGTAGGAGTAATAGTAGGTGAAGGAGAGTTTATGGAGGATCATATTATTAGGGCGACGGCAGCTGACGGCTTGATAAGGGCGTTTGCCGCAGTCACGACGAATATCGTCCAGGAGGCCCACAGGCTGCACGGCACCTCGGGCGTGGCTTCGGCGGCGCTGGGCAGGACGCTTACGGCCGCGGCGATGATGGGCAGGATGTTCAAAAACGAGAAGGATGTGCTGACCATCCAGATCAAGGGCGACGGCCCGCTTGGCGGTATCATTGCGGTGTCGGATTCGAACTCCAATGTCAGGGGCTATGTTTACACCCCCGAGGTTTATCTTCCGCTAAACGCGATAGGTCATTTCGACGTAGCCGGGGCAGTCGGAAAGACAGGCTATCTAAACGTGATAAAGGATCTTGGCCTCAGAGAGCCTTATGTAGGCTACGTCGACCTCGTATCGGGCGAGATAGGCGAAGATCTGGCATATTACTACGCATACTCTGAACAGGTGCCTACGGTAGTTTCCCTTGGCGTGCTTGTCAGCCCTGACGAAAATATTGTCACTTCCGGCGGCTATATAATACAGCTGATGCCGGGAACCGACGAGGAGACCATCAAATATCTCGAGGATAAGATCTTCCTGGCAGACTCCATTACCTGCATGCTCACAGATGGATTGGATCCCGCCGGGATACTGCAGCGCCTGCTTGGTGAGAAGGGACTCGAGATCACTGAGAAGCTGCCCTGCAAATTTCAATGTAACTGCAGCAGGGAACGTATGGAGCGAAACCTCATCAGCCTCGGTAAAAAAGAGTTGGTCGATATGGCTGACGAACAGCACGGCGCGGAGCTGCAGTGCCATTTCTGCAACCGGAAATATTATTTTACGGAGGACGAGTTGAGGGCGCTGGTGTGAACGTCTGCACGACTGAGTCCGGCGGCTTGCCGGGTCGGCTGCATTAGATCGGATATTAGCCTTGGAATAATTATCTTTTGCAGAAAATTAATTTTGTTATTGACTTTGAAGGGCCTTTTTTGTATACTAGTTAATGTCGCTCGACGCGAGAGGTTCACGGGAGCTTAGCTCAGCTGGGAGAGCACCTGCCTTACAAGCAGGGGGTCATAGGTTCGAGCCCTATAGTTCCCACCAATATTTATCCGCCGTAGGCGGTATAAATAACCGCAGTAGGTTTTTGCTTTAGCAAAAATCATTGATTATTTGCCGGAGGCAATATAATCTACTTTGATGAAGCATCACGAAGTGAAGCTTTTGATCAGCCGCTGCAGACTGTACGATCTGCAGAAGAGACTCACGCGCAGCGACATGTGGCCCGGTAGTTCAGTTGGTTAGAACGCTAGCCTGTCACGCTAGAGGTCAGGGGTTCGAGCCCCCTTCGGGTCGCCACTAATGCAGATAACAGCAATGTTATCTGTATTTATGCCCAGATAGCTCAGTTGGTAGAGCAGAGGACTGAAAATCCTCGTGTCGCTGGTTCAATTCCGGCTCTGGGCACCAAAGATTATCCGCCGAAGGCGGTATAATCTACCGATTAAAGGCTTCGCTCAGCGAGGCTGAAAGATTATCCGCCGAAGGCGGTATAATCTATTTTGCGGGATTAACTCAGTGGTAGAGTGTCACCTTGCCAAGGTGAAAGTCGCGAGTCCGAATCTCGTATCCCGCTCCAACTTAAGCAGTACTGAGAAACTGGACTCTAGAGGCCGGTAAGGCGGTATCAAGAATCCAGTTTCTAGTATCTGGCGCCATAGCCAAGTGGTAAGGCAAGGGTCTGCAAAACCCTCATTCCCCAGTCCAAATCTGGGTGGCGCCTCCAAATCAAAAAAGCGAAATTGATACAAGGAAAACCATCTCAAATCGAGATGGTTTCTTTGTTTTCACGGAAATAAAGGTTTGTAATAACCTAAACTCCCATACTTTTCATACAATACAATCATGAAAGTAAGATAAAGTAAAGGCTTTGAACCAAAATAAAGCTTGCAATTATTGCTAATGTATAGTATAATTATACTATACATTCACAGGGAGTGGTTCAAATGTCTTTAGATCAGAACAATAAAG
>JAEYOM010000184.1 GCA_023411715.1 Bacillota bacterium
GCTGTACGGGTATACCGTCGACGACCTGGCCGTTGAGTGTGATCTTCTTCACGCCGCTTGAGACATGGTTAGGGTTCCGGACTTCTATCCTGTATTCCGCGCCTCTGAATATGCGCATGGCTCTGAAACCTTCCCAGCCGGACGGGATGCACGGATCCACGGTCAGGCAGTCGTAGCCGGGCCTGATGCCCAGTATGTACTGGCTCGATGCGACCATGTTCCAGGCCGCGGTGCCGCTGAGCCAGGAATTCCTTCCGATTCCGAACTGTGGGTGCTCCTTGCCGAGTATGTTCTGCGGGTACACGTACGGCTCGACTTCGAAGTGCTCCGCTTCGTTGTTACGCCTTGCCGGAAGGATCTGCTTATAATACTCGAAAGCCCGGTCTCCGTTGCCCATGGCCACTTCGGCCACCATCACCCAAGGGTTCGTGTGGCAGAAGATACCTCCGTTTTCCTTCGCTCCCGGCGGGTATGTCGTGATGCCGCCCTTCTTCGGGTCATTATGGGTATAGGCGGGATACATCGAGACTATTCCGTATTTGGTGTTTAGGTGCTTATTAACTGAATCAAGGCATTTGCGTGAACGTTCCGCATCTGATACGCCGCCCATTACAGCCCAGGATTGCGAATTGATAAATATTTTGCCGAACTCGTTTTCCTTCGAGCCAAGCGGCAGGCTTTCATCGTCAAATGCCCTCTTGTACCATTCGCCGTCCCAGCAGGATGCATTGACGGCGTCCTTCATACTGTTGAATATTGCGTTATATTTTACTTCATCCACTTTCCTGCCGAGGTAGCGGGACAGTTCGATCATTTCCAAAGCTGCACGGCAGAAAAGCATCGAGGTGAATACGCTTTCAGCCACGCCCTTGCCGGTGTCGAGGTTGAGCGTATCGTTCCAGTCCGCACGTCCGGCAAGCGCTATCTTATGAGGGCCCTTGTAGAAATCGGTGAACTCAAGAGCCTTGTCCAGGTGTTCCCACACTGTCGCCCCGGTCTTTTTATCATTGTACGGCAATGTCTTGTCAAGGAAGCTGAAATCTCCTGTTTCCTTAAGATAGGCATTCACCGCCAGTATCAGCCATAAATGGTCGTCGGAATACCAGTCGAATTTCTTGACGGGGGCGTCTCCCACCCCGCCTTCACCGGTAAGCGGGAAGAACAGGTGGTATGCGCGGCCGTCGGTGTACTGGCACTGCAGCAGCTTCACGATTAACTCCCTGGCCTCGTCAGGTATCGTATGCATTACTCCGAGCGTATCCTGCGCGCTGTCGCGTATGCCCATGCCCCTGCCGAGGCCGAGCTGGTAGAGTGAAACGAACCTGGACCAGTTGAAGGTCGTCTTGCACTGATATTGGTTCCATGTATTGACGAAAAGGTTCATATCGTTGTCGGGAGTCTCTACATGCAGCTTGCCTGTGAAATCCGTCCAGTGCCTGTTCAGCCTATCGAGCGCTGCATGAGCCTCGGCGGGATCAAGATATGCGCTTATCTCTTTAGCCACGTCGCCCCTGTGCTCGGTGTAGCCCAGTATGAATACTATCTCCTTCGACTCTCCGCCCGTGAGCTCTATTTCGTTGCAGAAAGCGCCGACGCCGTTTGTCCTGTAGGATATGGAATCGGAGCACGCGCCCTGTTCTACCGCGATCGGGTTTGCTTCCGAGTGATATTTGCCTATGAATGTCTCCAGATTGGTATCAAAGCTGCTCACTTCGCCGCTCGTCGCGAAGAAGGAGGCGTTATTGTCTATGTAGTGCGGATACCAGGTGATTATACCGTTGCTGTAGCGACCCTGGTTGATCTGCTGGGCCCAGTCGACGTTCTGCTGGTCGAGTATCGCATCCCAGAAGCAGAATTCGGCATAGCTGAATATCTTGAGCTTTTTGACCACCTTCAGCGTATTCTCGACCTTGAGCAGCCAGACCTCGAAATCCCTGTCATCGGGAACAAAATAGGTCAGGTTTGCAGTTATCCCCTTGTGTTCGCCCTCGAGTACGGTATAGCCCATGCCGTGCCTGCAGCAGTAGCTGTCAAGCTTCGTTCCGGAGGGCTGGAACCCGGGATTCCAATACTCGCCCGTTTCGTCGTCTTTTATGTAAATATACCTGCCGGGCCTGTCCATTGGGATACTGTTGTAACGGTACCTGGTAATCCTTCTGCTCTGCGGATCCTTGTGAAAGCTGTATCCGCCGCCCGTATTGGAAACGATACCGCCGTACTTTCCGCTTCCGATATAATTTATCCACGGAGTAGGCGTATCGGGTCTCGTAACGACATATTCCCGCGCGCCCTCATCAAAATACCCGTATCTCATAATTTTCCTCCCCTAAAACTTTCTGTAATGATTATACAACATAAATAAATATTTTACAGCCTTAAACATTTACTTTAAAAAGCAAAAAAAGGAGGGCGAACGCCCTTCTTTTTCTAAATTGTCTGACATGTTCTTATGATAGCTGACTGCTGCATTACCAGCTTACTTTCATCAGTCGATCTCTTCCAGATCGAACGGAGTTTCCTGATAAACGTAATAATTGAGCCAGTTGGCGTAAAGCAGATTGGCGTGGGCGCGCCATTTCACCATAGGAGACTTTGACGGATCGTCATCGGGGAAATAGTTTCTGGGTACCTTTGGATCCAGGCCTTTGCTCAGATCCCGGTCGTACTCTGATTTCAACGTAAGCGGATCATATTCCGAATGCCCCGTAACGAATATCTGCCTGCCCTTCAGCGCTGAAACGATGTACACCCCGGCTTCATCGGATTCAGCCAGAATATTCAGCTCCGGCACCTCATCGATATCCTTGCGGCGGATCTCGGTATGCCTCGAGTGCGGGGCATAGAACCTTTCATCGAAACCCCTGAGCAGCATTACATTCTGTTTTGTCACCCTGTGCTCGAATACTCCCGACATCTTTTCCGGGATGGGATATTTGGGAATGCCGAAGTGATGGTACAGGCCCGCCTGGGCTCCCCAGCAGATATGGAAAGTCGAATACACATGGTGTAGGCTCCAGTCCATAATTTCCTTGAGTTCGTCCCAGTAGTTCACTTCCTCGAAAGGCATCTGTTCGACCGGCGCCCCGGTAATTATCAGGCCGTCGAATTTTTTATCCCTGATCTCGCTGAAGGTATTATAAAACTTGAGCAGGTGTTCTTCGGGAGTATTTTTTGATATATGGGTTTCCGGGTGCAAAAAGGTCACGTCCACCTGGATGGGCGTATTCCCGATCAACCTGAGCAACTGCGTCTCGGTAGTTATCTTCGTAGGCATCAGATTCAGCAGAGCGATGCTGAGGGGCCTGATATCCTGCTTTTCGGCCCTTGCCTCGGACATTACGAATATATTTTCTCCAGACAGGACCTCTGCTGCCGGCAGGCTGTCAGGTATTTTTATCGGCATAGTTTCACACCTTTCAAGGGATATGTACGATCGCGCTTATTTAATTTTTGTATTATACCATAATGACGAAACCCTGTACAATATGCCGCCTTCGTTCCACAGCTGCTGACTGGAGATGGACCGGCGGCACTATTCCTCCGGCGGCTTATTGTATCCTTTGTCCCCATAACCCATGTCCTTCGATAATCTTAACAAAGTATTCAGACGTTCGCCGATAAGTTCGCCGTCACTCAAAGCCTGATTGAACAACTTGATATCCTCATCGATCCTGTCATTTTCAGTGCACACAGCAACCGTCACGGCGCCGCCTGCAGACCGATCCTGCCCTTTGCGTCTATCTTATAAAATCTTTGCCAAACATCGTCAATAATAAATGGCACTGTCACAATAAATTAGTTGAATAATCGAACATTTGTTTGCATACTCCCGATTTTTGTGCAATAATGATAAGACAAAGATATGGAAGGAACAGTATAAATGGCAACAGTAGCAGATATTTTAATGTGTAATTTGCTATCAGGTTAAAAATAAAGTAAGTAAGGGGGAAATACTTATGATATGGTCCGGAAAGAAAAAATGGATAATTGCTTGTATTGCTATGGCAATTATCATGTCTATACTTATAGCAAATTCTGTTGTGATATATAAACAAAACAATGTACTTATTAAGGAAGCCATAAGCAATATGAACGCCGAATGGTATCAACTATATCGCTTATCTGAGTTAATAGATAAAAACTATGTTAACAATAATTTTCTAGATTCAAAAAGGTTTCAATTGTACGTAAACCAAACATGCTACCATTTTACATTGACAGGTAGACCAAATGAATTAACAGTAAATATGAGAAATCTGCTAACACAGGCGTATGACCCACTGTTTACTGATTTATCCCTTGAGAAAGGTCCTTTAAACAAGAAGGAAGCAACAGAACTGCTCAAATGTATGAATGATGATCTAATGTTAATAAGTAAAAGTATAATTGACATGCAGGATAACGAAAAAGAAAAACTGTTAGAGCCGACATCCTCGGAGTTTATTAAGGTTGGTACGCAAGTAAAAAATGTCAGTGATAAATATACAAAATTGGTAGATGATTATTTCAGCAAATATCAAAAATAAACTTTTTCTATTTGCTCGAAAAATTTGCACACAAAGAGAAACGTACTGTTTATTAAGAAATAAAAATGATAGTTAGCCTGATTAGGTAAATTA
>JAEYOM010000048.1 GCA_023411715.1 Bacillota bacterium
ATGAATATCGGTCATACAGATAAAATGGACAGGTGTTTTGTTTTCTCGGAGCGGGAAACCGGGATGCTTCTTCAAGGAGAGCCGATCGAAAGCTTTCCGGAGAGTATGAAACAAAAAATATACAAACTGAGCCTCGATAAATGGTACCCGGCAATACCGAGAAATATCAGGATGCTGATGAATATAAGCGATGGCGAGGATAATGCCCGGAAGATACGACGATAGTGATTTGACCGCTTGTGCCGGGAGTTATATGAAAAGTGATTTGACCGCTTGTGCCGGGAGTTATATGAAAAGTGATTTGGCCGCTTGTGCCGGGAGTTATATGAAAAGTGATATGACCTCACGTGCCGGGAGTTATATGAAAAAGGAACAGCTCAAATGATAAAAAAGACAATTATATTTTCACTTATCATAAGTATACTTACTCTATTAAACGCTTGCGCACCCAGTCAGGCTGCATATGAAAACGGGACAGGCTCGGATAAAACCCTCATGCCTGATACGTCGGCTCTGCAGATGCAGGCTGCGGAAGCAACGGAAACGGCTGAGCCGGACGAAACAGCCGAAAAAACAGGTACTTCGCACGCTGCGTCATCTAACATAAAGGAAGCTCTGCTGGACGAGATCATAAAAACCGACGTTTCCTACTTAAAGTACGACCCGGACATATTCGAAGGAGATTATAACGGAGATGGCAAATTAGAATACTTTTATGTCTTCACGGAAAAAGGGATTTCAGAGAAGTATACTATCGGGTGTTCGGCAGATATTTGGTTCGGGGATGAAAATGGAGCAAAAAGGGTAGCCGAATGGCAGGACATCCAGCCGGATACCTACGGCAGCCTGGAACTGGCCGGAAAGTATTATTTCAGGTACGATCTGGCATTTGTTACGGAAAGCCAGACGATTTTATTGGGTTTAAAGGATGGAAACAGTATTGAAAGCTACAATTGCAGGGGCTTCGCGGAATTCAGCGATAAAACCGACGATTTTACCGCGACCGATTCAACCTACGATATGGTCTATTTGAAAAGTGATGATCTGACCTGCGGACATACCTGGAAAAAGTATTTTTACTATGTCGACGCGGAAGGCTTCCACGAATACGGAGCTGAGAAAATAACCAGGAAAGAATTCCTGCAATACCCCGGCGCGGACAAGATATTGGATGAAATAGGCAAGAAATTCGCAAAGGAAGGAGTTTCATTATCTTACGGATTTCTGAGACGCTGCAACGGTTTATTGCATATAAATGTCAACTCCGAAACGAAAGATGATATCACACATTATTATATAACCTATAAAATAGCTGATGATGGTACGCCTGTGGAAGTTGAATCCGGCGATGGGTATTATGTGCCGGCAAATATCAAGGACATTGCCGTTTATAAGTAATATTAGTCACGGCCATGCAGGGCTAAAAGGTGGCAAAATCGGCGACGGATACTGCTTGGGCAGATAAGGCTAGTTATTTCTGGAACTTTTTTGAAGACGTGTCGTCAAATTGTTCCGGGGTGATAATATGAAGACTAAATATCTTTTAAGCTTTGCGTTGGTTTTTGGTATGAGTTTACTTTGTTCACCGGACAGTATTGCGTTGACTGCAAATGCTGCTGATAAGTCCGAGGTGTTTGCGAAAAGCGCTTCCTTTGATACCGGTATATTGAATGGTGCTTCCAGGTCAATAGACTCCGGGATGCTCATTTGCCCCAGGTATAACTGCGATCCTGAAATGTGCATAACAACGGTTCCCAATATTGACCTCGGATTCGTGATAAGGGGTCTTCCAAAGTAAAAAGACGCTTATTGACCTCGCCTTATTGACTATCCTTATGAGTGCATATATAATGATTTCCAAATATTTATATTTTTACTGGAGCTGAGTATTTTGCTGGATCATAAGGGAACGGTAACAATTGAAACCGAAAGGCTGGTTTTACGTCGTTTTGCCAGAGATGACGCCTCCAGCTTGTTCAATAACTGGGCAAACGATATGGCTGTATGCAGATATATGAGGTGGGCACCTCATAAGAATAAAGAGGAGTCGCGCGATATCCTTGACGGCTGGCTGGAAGCCTATAGCAGGAAATCCTTTTATCAATGGGCCATTACTTTGAATGACTCAAAGGAGCCTATCGGCGCAATTGCTTTGACCGTGGTCAATGAAAACGATCTTTGCGGCGATGTCGGATACTGCATAGGTAAGAAATACTGGGGACAAGGGATTGTAGCGGAAGCCCTTAATGCGGTGTTGAATTTTGCATTTACCTCTGTTGGGTTCAACAGGATAGAAGCTTATCATTCTACAAATAATCCTGCATCGGGGAGGGTGATGCAAAAGGCGGGAATGACCTTTGAAGGTATGGCAAAACAGAAGTATAGAAGTATCATGGGATTCGAAGACAGTAATATGTATTCGATAATAAGAGAGGATTTTGACCGGATGAAATGAAAAAATAAATTTATAAGGGATATATTACCATGGAAAACGAAAGACAAAAGTTCGATTCAGTCGATGAATACATCCGATCATTTCCAGATAACGTTCAAAGGAAGCTGGAAGAGATGAGAGCGATAATAAAGCCGCTGGTACCTGAGGCTCAGGAGAAGATAAGCTACCAGATGCCGGCTTTTTACAAGGACGGGATCATAGTATGGTATGCAGGCTTTGCTAAGCACATAGGCTTTTACCCGGGCGCTAATGGAATTGCAGCTTTTAAAAGCGAGCTGGCAGGATACAAGAGTGCAAAGGGCTCCGTGCAATTTCCGCTGGATAAGCCGCTGCCTGCCGAATTAATAAGCAAAATGGTCAGGTTCAGGGCGGAAGGGGAAAAATAGGAAGGACAAAAAATAGTATGAGCAATACCGTAATAATTAAGAAAATAGAGAACGAATTCGACGAATGTAACGACGTCGTTAGACGATCTTTTATCACCGTAGCCGAAGAGCTCAACATAACCCGTGAGAACGCCCCTACAAACCCAGCCTTCCTTGGCCCCGAGTCACTGGTCAAAATGAAGGACAAGGGGATCGTGATGTATGGCGCGTATAAAGGCGGTATCTGCATAGGCTTTGTAGCTGTTGAAAAGGCAAATGATGACGTGTTCTATATGGAGAGGCTTGCGGTATTGCCGGAATACAGGCATAACGGGTATGGACGCAAGTTAATAGATTTTGTAATTGACTATGTAGGGAAGAACGGCGGTAAAAAAGTATCCATAGGCATCATAAACGAAAACAGGCGCCTCAAGGATTGGTACATAAGCTGCGGATTTACCGAAACAAGCAAAAGGAAATTCGAGCATTTGCCTTTTGAAGTCTGCTTCATGGAAAGAATCGTTCAGGGAATATAAGTTAATCGACCTTTACCCGGACATTAGTAATGGCATTTTTGCAGTTCGGTATGGCGGGGCTTGGTATAACGGTTGTGTCCATTATCAGGAAGGAAAGTTTCCTGGGATACGGACTCAGGATCAAAGGCATATTTCCGTCCATAGTTTTATCTGCGTTGATGTTTGTCCCAAATGCCGCTTTTGTTGTCTTTACGGGAGCTTTTGCAGGATACATGCCGTTCAGGTCGGTTTGGATTACCGGCGACATCCTGGCGGCCGGGTTTCCTGTAAATGTTGTCGGAATGTTGATAATAGCAGTTGCCTGGGGCTTTTTTGAAGGCTTCAATTATGTGGTGATCAGCGAAAAAATAAACGCCATATTCCCGCCGAAAAACAAGTGGCTGAATTGGGGCGCCATTCTTTGCGGCGTGATGTGCATCCTGATTCATGGGATGATCGGCGTTACGGTTGAAAATATCATTGAAATGATAACAATCTTCATCATCATTTATGGTATGCTTATGGTGAAGGAGCACACAGGCAATGCATGGGGCAGCGTGTTCGTTTTCGTCTTTCTGTGGAATGCATTTTAGGCCGGTTTAAGTAGACGTTGACAATGATTAATATACAATTTGAAAAAGGAGGCAAAATAATGCCGTTCATTAATCTGAAGCTGGTAAAAGGTCAGGTATCGGCCGAGCAAAAGCTAAAGCTGGTCGAAGGCATCACCGACCTGGTGGTAGGTATCATGGGAAGGGACAGGAATTATACCGTTATCACAGTAGACGAACTTGAAGCAAGTCAGTGGGCGGTCGGAGGAAAGCTGATAAACGCGGACTCCGATAAAACAGTATCTTTCCTTAATATAAAGGTTTCAAAAGGTACAACCAACCCGGAAGAAATAGAAAACATGATGCACGCCGTCAGGAGACTGATGACGGATGTGCTTGGAAGCTGCCACGAGACCAATTATTTCATCATCGACGAGCTTAATCCCGATGCATGGGGCTACGACGGCATTCCGATGACGACGAGAAGAAGGATGAACGAGCAATAAGATATGTCAAGGAGCTGTGAAATGAAAAAAGGAATAAAGCTATATAACGTTATTTTCCCTGTCTGGTTTTTGATTTTTTTCCCACCGGTGATCTTTGTCACTCTGATCGGTAATTTTATTATAGATTCCCTGGTGACATTGCTTTGTTATGCGGTTTTCAAATTATCGGCATTGAAGCTAGATCTGAAAACTTTTTATAAAAAAAGCATTCTAAAAGTATGGATATTCGGATTTTTGGCCGACATTATAGGAGCGGCCCTGCTTTTTACGGTAAATATCTCCGGAACAAGTCTGGGATTGCCCAATGAGTACCTGACGGGAATAAATTACGATCCCTTCGGCAATCCTCAGTCACTTGTGATAATAGTGGCCGCAATGCTTGTATCCGCGGCATTTATACTATTTTTCAACTACAGGTTCACCTTTGCCAGACAGATAGTGGACAAAAAGCTTAGGTTCAAGGTTGCTCTGACGATCGCGCTGATAACGATGCCGTGGACCTTCCTGCTTCCGACCAAATGGTTTTACAGAGGCTGACCGCATCGCTGCTGACTTTTGTACCGTATTGCGACGGAACTTTGCAGTTGAAAATATCAAGATTATTTGGTACAATAAGGATTAATGAGAGGACTTTCAATAGCCGGTAAAACCGGCTATTTTCGTCTCGCGCACGTGTTTTCGCGAGTAAGGGAACGGTACCATATCCGGGAGGCGCCCATAAATGGACTTTAATGCCGCAGCTGAAGGCTGGGATACTGATAGAAGGATCAAACGCGCAAAAACAATATCGGATGAGATCGCAAAAGCAATCCACATAAAACCGCATTCAAACGTGTTGGAATTCGGCTGCGGGACAGGTCTTATCAGCTTTGGGCTCAGGGACAGATTCGACCATATAACCCTTGTCGATACTTCCGAAGCTATGATAAATACGGTTGACAGGAAAATCAACGAAGCCGGCATTACCAATATGACCGCACTGAATGCGGATATCCTGAGTATGGCCAGATTCGGTCTGGATGTGGTGCAAACGGCTCTGCCGCAGAAAAAATACGACGTTATATATACTTCGATGGCGCTGCACCATGTTGTTGATATGGAATCCGCTTTGGTCACCCTATATGGTTTGCTCACCGACGGCGGTACCATCTGCATCGTTGACCTTACGCAGGACGACGGCAGTTTTCACAGGCTGGAAAAAGATTTCACCGGCCATAACGGTTTCGAGCAGGTTGAATTGAAAGCTGAATTAATGGATAAAGGCTTTACCGACGTCCATACCAGGATATTCTTTGAGGACACAAAAAGGATAGAAGACAGGGATGTGCCGTATTCATTGTTCATAATGACGGGCAGCAAACCTGCCGGGAGGGATGAAAGATGAGTGTTTCGAGCTTTCTGACTGAAGCATTGAACTGGGCGAAGCAGGACGAAAACATACGGTGCATGGTGCTTGTAGGATCACAGGCCAGAGGTACGGCGAGAGCAGATTCGGATGTCGATCTCGTGGTGATGGCGGATGATCCTCAGGTGCTTATAAGGGATCATACATTTGCAGGCAGGTTTGGCAGGATAGATAAGATGGAAACCGAGGACTGGGGCAAAGTGACTTCCGTAAGGGTATTTTATAAAGACGGGCTCGAGGTGGAGTTCGGCTTTACAGATCCCTCCTGGTGTTCTGTGCCTCTCGATACAGGTACGCTCAGGACGCTGACAGACGGTTACAGGGTAATGGTAGACAAGGAAAATTATTTTTCGAATATTGATATCAAAAGCAGGCAAAGTGCCGGGAGAAAAAGCGGGGGCGCGCCAAAACCGGCGGGCAGAAGGGAAAAATCGACGGAAAGCAGTCCGGAGACGGCAACCCAAAAGGCAGCAACCCGCAGTACGCCGGACCAAAAGGCGGCGGCCCGCAGGACGACGGACCAAAAGTCGGCAGTCAACAAGCCGCTGGCCCATAAGTCGGCGGTCCATAAACCGGTGGACCAAAAGGCAGCAACCCGCAGTACGGCGGACCAAAAGGCAGCAACCCGCAGTACGGCGGCCCAAAAGGCGGCAGCCCAAAAGGCGGCGGCCCAAAAGTCGGCGGCCCGCAAGTCGGCAACCCAAAATACGGTGGCCCGTAGTACGATCGCCTGCAGAAGCGAAAAAGAAATGATGGAGCTGATCCTTGATACGGCCAGGAACGACGAGCGCATAAGGGCGGTCGTGATGAACGGCTCGAGAACTGATCCCGATACGCCGAAGGACCAGTATCAGGATTATGATATCGTATATGTGGTCAGGGATCTGAAACCATTCAAAAAAGATCACAACTGGATAGATATCTTTGGGGAAAGGATTATCCTGCAGATGCCGGAGGCAATGGATCTGCTCCCTCCATGCAACGATGGCAGCTTCAACTACCTGATGCTGTTCACCGACGGAAACAGGATCGACCTGACTTTAATCCCGGTCAATAAAACAGGCGAACTGCTCGGAAAGGACAGCCTTACAGTTAATCTGCTGGATAAGGACGGCATACTGCCGCCTGTCGGAGAGCCGAACAACAGCAGTTATCACATCAAGCCGCCGACAGAAAAGCTATATTCAGATTGCTGCAATGAGTTCTGGTGGGTGCTGCAGAACGTCGCAAAGGGCATTTGCCGGGATGAACTGCCTTATGCCATGAGGATGTTAGAGTATGCCAGAGACATGCTGGATCATATGGTCTGCTGGCATATAGGCGGTTTGAACGGCTATAAAGTGTCGGCAGGCAAATGCGGCAAGTATTTTAAAAGATATCTGTCCGAACGCCAATATAAAATGTATGCTGAAACTTATTCCGATGCTAAATACAGTAAGCTGTGGAAAGCTGTTTTCTCCATGTGCGGACTATTCAGGGAAACGGCGAAGGATGTGGCGGACCAGTCGGGGTTTGT
>JAEYOM010000053.1 GCA_023411715.1 Bacillota bacterium
AAAAAAGCAGTGACGCTGTTAACGCCACTGCTTCGGTTTCAGGAGCTCAGAACTCGGGTTCTATAAGGCCGTAGCCGCCATTTTTACGTTTATATACGACATTGACCTGGTTGGTTTCCGCATTGGAAAACATGAAGAATTCATGTCCGAGGAGATTCATCTGAAGGATCGCTTCCTCTACCGGCATTGGTTTGACAGCGAATTTCTTGGAGCGGACGATATTGAACTCTTTTTCCTCTTCCACGGTTATATCTGTACTAAAATACTCAGGTTTGAAAGCTCCCGTATGGAATTTCTTTTCAAGCCTGGTTTTGTTTTTTCTGATCTGTCCTTCAAGGATATCCTCCGACCTGTCTATGCAGGCGTACATGTCGTCTCCGGTTACCTCCGCCCTAAGTGTGACGCCATTGGCAACAATAGTGACTTCCAGGGTGTGCCTGTTTTTTTGGACACCCATTGTAACGTGGGCTTCTGTCTGGGGACTGAAAAATTTATCGAGCTTGCCTAATTTCTTGTTGACTCTTTCCTTTAATGCATCCGTTACTTCAAAATTCTTAGCGCTGATTATGAATTTCATATTTCACTGCCCCTTTCATATTTGTATTTACATGTCGGATTCGCATGTTTCATACTTATTCGAAAGACATATATTTATATTCAACAACTTCATATATAATTCCTTCCCAAAATTATCGCTACATTAAACAAAAAATATACATATTTTCTGCAATCCCGCAGAGGCTTAAATGCAGGCCATTTAGAGCAAGCCTTATAATATGCACAAAACAGGTGTTTTGTGTATATTACCTTGTGGATTATGTGGATAAACCTGTGAATAACAATGATTTAAGCATTTCAGGATGTGGATAACCGGTGTGAAAAAAGGCGGAAACTGTTGATTCTTGATTTGGAAAAAAGTCTTGCATAGCATCAAAACAAGCACTTTAGAGATAATACAAGTATAGCCCTGCATAGTTTATATGCAGGGCTTGTACAATATCATGTTATTTAATTGAAATTTGGAATCAAATCAGCGATTTGAGAAACATTCGCTGCAATATACGGGTTTGTCTAAACGTGGCTTGAAAGGAACTTTCGTCTCCTTGCCGCATTGTGCGCAAACTGCGTCATACATCTCTCTTTCTTTCTTCGCAGAACCGTTGCCGTACTGGGACTTTCTTGCGGACCTGCACTCTTTGCACCTTCCGGGCTCGTTTTGGAACCCTCTGGTTGCATAAAATTCCTGCTCTCCTGCGGTAAATACGAATTCCTGCCCACAATCCTTGCACACTAACGTTTTGTCTTCGAACATGTAATAGTCCCCTCGCTTTAGAAAGATTAGTATTCCTGCCTGCGCAGCAATTACTTCAAATGCCTGCCAGTAGAAGTAAATCTTACTGACCGCCATTTACATTATATTACACAAAAATCAACTAATCAAGCTATTTCGCTATATTTTTGAAATTTTTGTGAATTGGAATTTAGCACTATAAAAGACTGACTTTTACCGTGTCTATACCTTTTTTCGGGATGATAACCGCTCCCTGGGTACCAGGTTCGACTTCGGCCCCCTCAGCCGCCCCAACACTTTCAATCCCTCTAAGTACAGCCTTCCACGGCTTACCTGTACCTTCAACTTCAAATGTGATCAGATTTCCGTTTCGTACCGCTGTGCAGCGTAATTCGGGGTCGCCGTCCATATTATAAACTGTCGTACCAGCAGAAGCTCCGTCCTTTAATTCGAAAAGATGCAGTACGACCCCGGAAGCATAATCATAGTCCGGTCTGTTGCTTTCAATTCCGACTGCAATTATCGAATTTTCGCGGGCCATCAACGGAAGGCTCATATAACTGTGCTGCTCATTTCTCCAGCAGCCTCCTTCGAGCTTTTCTCCGCTCAGGAAATTTGTCCATGTCCCTGCCGGCAGGTAATACTGAGCCACGCCATCGCTGTTGAAAATCGGAGCGACCAGCAGCGATCCGCCGAGCATATACTGTCTGTCCAGCTGCAGACATCCGGGATCCCGCGGAAACTCGAGAACCATTGCACGCATGACCGGTATGCCCTGCCGGGACGCTTCGCATGCGGTGGCAAACAGATACGGCATCAGGCTGCATTTAAGCTTGGTAAAGTACCTCAGCACATCTACCGATTCCTCGTCAAACAGCCATGGCACCCTGTATGACTCGTTTCCATGCAGGCGGCTGTGCGAGGAGAGCAGACCGAACGCCGTCCAACGCTTATATATATCCGGCGGAGCCGTTCTTTCAAAACCGCTTATATCGTGGCTCCAGAAACCAAAGCCTGAAGTGCACAGGGACAGTCCTCCGCGCAAGGTTTCCGCCATGGAATCGTAATTGGCCGAGCAGTCCCCTCCCCAGTGTACAGGAAATTTTTGTCCCCCGGCTGTCGCTGAACGTGCAAACAGCAGGGCTTCATTAGGACCGCGTTTTTCTGCGAGCGCCTCGAACACTGCCTTATTGTACAGATAGGTGTAGTAGTTGTGCATTTTAACAGGATCTGACCCGTCGTAATATACTACGTCTGTCGGTATCCTTTCCCCGAAATCTGTCTTAAAGCAGTCAACTCCCATGTCGAGAAGCTTTTTCAGCTCATCCTTGTACCACGACGCCGCTCCGGGATTCGTAAAATCGACGAGCCCCATTCCGGCCTGCCAGCGATCCCACTGCCAGACGCTGCCATCCGGTCGCTTTACGAGATAGCCTTTCTCCATCCCCTCGTCAAACAACTTGGATTTCTGCGCAATGTACGGATTGATCCAGACACATATCTTCAAGCCTCTTTTCTTTAGGCGCGCCAGCATCGCCTCCGGCTCCGGAAACACGTCCCTGTCCCAGGTAAAGTCGCACCATTGGCTCTCTTTCATCCAGAAGCAGTCAAAGTGAAAGACATGCAGGGGCAGATCACGCTGCGCCATCCCGTCGATAAAGCCCGTAACGGTCTTTTCATCGTAGCTCGTTGTAAAGGAGGTGGTGAGCCACAGCCCGAAGGACCATGCCGGTGGCAGCGACGGCCTTCCTGTCAGCAGTGTGTAATTGCTGATAGCCGCTTTGGGAGAGCCTCCCCCTATAATGAAATATTCGAGGTATTCCCCCGGCACGCTGAACTGTGTCTTCGATACGCTTTCCGAACCCACTTCGAAGGAAACCTTTTCAGGGTGGTTTACAAATACCCCGTAACCCTTGCTCGAAACATAAAATGGGATGTTCTTGTATGAAAGCTCGCTGCTGGTGCCGCCGTCCTCGTTCCACATATCGACGGTCTGCCCGTTTCTGACGAACGGCGTAAACCTCTCGCCAAGCCCGTAAATATACTCGCCTACTCCCAGATCAAGCTGCTCGCGCATATACGCGCCCTGTCCGGGAACCGTAAGATAAGCCGTATTCCTGTGAGCGTTACCCGTTATCCTTTTTCCGTCGTACAGGAAGTCCATAGCCCATCCTTCTGATTTCCTCAAACGCATGCTGAGCCTGCCTGAAGTGAAAACGACCGATTCATCATCCTGCGATATATCCGGCTCAAAGTCATCCCGTCCGTACAATTCAAATGCCGGCCCTTTTGCGGGCGCACCTTTGAAATGCCACATCCCGACACATATGACGTCCGGGAAAGGCGAACTGTATTCAAATGTAAGCATCGGCCCGTCCAGCGTATCTCCCCTGTGCCGCACAGGCCTATTTGCGGCATAGACCCTCAGCTTTCCGGACGCTACGACGACGTCTCTGACCTCCACAGGAGCGGCAATGGTCACGCCCTCCTTCATCATCCAATATCCGTCAGTAAATTTCATATGACTCCCTCCTTTTAATAATCCTTTTGGTCTGCACAACATCTACACAACTACATTAACAATCGCAGTACTGATTATTTGCCCCGATAATCAGAAAACACTTTATCAAATATTTACCAAGTTATATAATATAATTATATTAACAATTCAAGGCACAATCTTTCATGATTTTGATGAAAAACAACAGGATTTTGATATGCAAATAAAGCTTAGTGAAAAATCGTTAAAAGAAAACCGTACGCACGGAGACGCGTCATTCCCGCTGAATGCCTACCATATGGATATAGCGCCTAGTGCTGTCGTACTTGACTGCCATTGGCACGAAGAGTTTGAATTTCTTATTGTGACTTCGGGAAAGGCAACCTTCCAGGTCGGCAGTAGTTATTTCGACGTACATGCCGGCGAAGGCATATTCGTAAACAGCGGGGAGCTGCATGCAGGCTATACCCTGGACGATTCGCTGTGTTCGTATGAAGCCGTCGTATTCAGTACTTCCTTTCTGCACAACGGCCCGCTGGACCTGATATATTCAAGGTATATCGAACCCATACTGGAAAACCGGCTGGTTTTCGACAGGCATTTTATATTGAATGTACCCTGGCAGGGCGAACTGCTGCAAAGGATCGAAAAAACCACGCGCTGCGTATTGGATAGAACCCCGGCATACGAATTACAGTCCAAATCCGAGCTGTTCGGCGTTCTTACCTTGCTGGCGGCAAACGACAGGCTTGAAAAAGGCAAGCCAGGCGTTACCGCTGCCGACTCCCGGATGGAAAAGCTGAAAACGGCACTAAAGTACATTCAAGATAACTACGCGCAGAAACTCAGCACTTGCGATATCTCAGAACAGCTGGGTATGAGCGAGGGCCATTTCTGCAGGATCTTCAGACAGTATTTCAAAAGGACGCCTGTAGAATACCTGAATTACTACAGGATCAGCCAGGCGGCGAAGCTGCTTAAGGAAACGGAGCATAAAGTGCTCGATATAGCGATGGAGACCGGCTTCGACAATCTGAGCTATTTTATCGGCACCTTCAGACGTTTTATGGGCACTACCCCGTCAAAATACAGAAAGCAGGCTGGCAGACGCGATAACAAATAAATGAGTAAGGCCGGTTCTATAAAAAAGAGCCTGTACATATCTATTTAGTAAGCCATAGTGGGCAGGAAAGGTATCTCTGCCACTGTAAAGGGGGCCGGAATGTGTTTTGTGAGGCGAAACACGTAAAGGAGGGTCCCCGAATGATGTACACATTTATAACCGATTTCATCAAGATCGCGATAAGTCTTGCGTCTCTGTCTTTGGCATTATACCAGTATTTTAACAGCAGGGGCAGATTTCTCCGTTGAAATCGCCCCTGCCCACTATGGCGGTTCAAAAAACTCTTATAATGCCTTATTCATAAACATCTCCATTGTTTCAACAAATGGAGGAATCTCTTTGATAAGACATCCGCAATCCTTGTACCCAAGCTTACGGTAAAAGTACTGCGAGGTCTCTTCCACCATTGTCGACGTCATAGCGATTTTGAAGCCTTGCTGCCGCATTTCATCCTCCCAGTGACGCATGGCTTTTGTACCGTAGCCCTTGCCACGGTACGCTTCTTCGAAGTAAATCAGGTTCAGGAACGGTATCAGGTCCCAGAATAAATTGTATCTCATTACACCGACAGGCTTTTCATCATCCTTTATGATATAACCTCTCTTATCTCTAATCTTTAATAGAAATTCGCTTTTGGGTATGTATCTATCAAGCTTAAACCAAAAATCCCTGTCTTTCTCGGTTACATAATCGATAACAAACATATTGCGCCCTCCAAAATATATGTACTTAATTACATCAACATATAATTTATCATATTCTCAAACAGATTTATTACCGTTATCGTTTTTAACTGTTTATGTTTAATCAGGTATTCAGGTAAAACATTCCTTGCATTTTTATAATTCATTCCAACTACGCTCCATATCCTAATATATTTCACTTAGAATGCGGATTCCGTATCACAAGGTTTAGAATGAAAGCGCAATCATCGATTATGCCCCACGTACGATCGCCTGACTACAGAACCGCATGGAGCTTAAGCTTAAGCTTACGCTTACGCCTTGTCATATTGGTTACCCTCCCCCGCTATATCACAAGCAGTGCCGGTAACCTGGGGTCACCCCAGTTCCACCACTACCTCGCACCTACTTCCGGCAGGCTGTACGGGTATACCGTCGACGACCTGGCCGTTGAGTGTGATCTTCTTCACGCCGCTTGAGACATGGTTAGGGTTCCGGACTTCTATCCTGTATTCCGCGCCTCTGAATATGCGCATGGCTCTGAA